>CAXHBZ010000043.1:0-7642 GCA_964015215.1 uncultured Candidatus Poseidoniales archaeon
ATGTTGTAGCGTCTCGTGGGCTCGGAGATGTGTATAAGAGACAGCATCAAGGGTCGGAGTATCTTCGGAATCCCGGGGTGCCTCAAGCGATTGCATCTGGAGATTTTCCAATCGATCCTCGCCCCCCAGCATCCATTCTGGCAGGCCATTGGAGCCACCAAGGACAGAAATGGATGTGAAAGTGGCTAGCGGAAGTACTGATATTGCTATCAGGAAATCAATTACCGCTCCCTTGGGCACTTCAGCGTTTGGGGAAACCAAATTCAGAACAAATGCGTCTATCTGCAAGTCATTCCAATCGCTGTAGTCTAACTCCAGCCAACCAAGTGATGTCTCTAGAAGCAACCTTGCAGTATACCAGAAAATCACAATCGGTAGCACCCACGAGAATATGGAAAATCTCCATATTACAGTTCTCAGTACCGATGCCATACCTACCAAATGTCTAGAAATCAATGGTTGAATCCTCATCGCGGTCCACAATGAAGCCAGATACCCGGCCATCCCCAACTGGAAGGCAGTTCCAGGCTTAATTAGAGAGCTTGGAAAACCCTCTATTATTGCCAAGGGAACGGCTATGAGTATTATCTGCAAGGGGACAGCAATCAGTTGTAGTCCCCCATGCACTGCAATTAGGTCGTACCCGTCCCTTGAAACACGCCTGTCTACTAGCCTCGCCATTCTGCCATAAGGGCTGGAGCTGACGGATAGCCTCGCTCTGTCGACAAGCTCAGGATCGCCCTTCCTAGTTCTGAGTCCGAAAAATGATGACAACCCCCCTCTGGAGACAATGAAATGTGGCCTGAAGCCACCAAGGGCCAATGCGAGGAAGAGGGAGAATACACCGTAGAATATACCAGAAACGACGATCCATTCTATCAATTCTGTCTCAACTTTAACAGTGAAGTTACTTCTATCGATGTTCAGAAGATATCTTGTTGAGAAACCAAATATTGGTATCAGTGTCACCTGAAGGAATACGAGGACTGAGAGAGTTAGCCGATTTTTCAGAGACTCATCCTCATTCATGACAAGACGGCCGAGTATGCAATCATAAGCTCTTCACTGAGTTTCGGATGATTATCACGACTTGTGAAACCAAATTGCCAAATGCAGGTGGTTTGTTTTGAGGTTGAACGCATTGTCCCAACCTTCATACATGTTGTTCAGCCCCCAATTACGTTAGTATGCGCATCGTATCTCCCTTGCTATTGTGTTCCTTGCTACTGGTGACCTCCATGGCCCCTATTCTAGGAGGCCCCATACATCTTGATCAGGATAATCAATCGTCCATTCAGGCCAAGTCCCTGATTGACTTTGAAGTGACATCCATTGAGATAGGAACTGGCTCGATTTCCGCGATGGAATGGTCACAGCCAGACGGTAGTATTGAAGAATACGTGATTAGAGGGCAGGAAATTCAAATCGATGTCACATACACACAAGCTGGAACCTCAAGCCAGCCAGCATACGCAACCGCTTCTCTCCAAATTTGGCATCCAGTGGGATTCATGATTGATGAGTTCACCACGAATATGACACTCTCGGGACAGCAGTCAGTCGTACAGCAGATTCTCTGGACACCAAATATGTCCCACAGCGCTATCGATGGAACTGGACTCCTGACAGGGGGTATTGAATTGATAGGAATGGTGGATGGTGGCTTGGCTGACGATAATCAGGGAAACAACGACCTCATGCGTTTGATGCCAGTGGCAATTTGGCAAGACTCCATGGAAAACGGATTCTGCGGAGATACCGATGGCGATGGGGTGAACGATTGCCCCAACACCCCCTATGCAAATGAGCCTGTATGGGTCGGAGGTGGTTACGAAGCAGATGGCTCTATGTCATCAGATCCAGACACCTATGGTCACTGGAGAATGATTGACTCAGATGACTCAGCGGATGGGGAAAAGCATTGGAGGGTGGCAAGGGATGGCTCTGATTATGCGAGCAACAGACACGATAGACTATGGTGGGGATGGTTCACTCCATTCCAGAACTGCGATGATCCCGGTCACGGATTGGGATATGGGATACAGGATTTATCTCTCAGTGAAAAATACGGCTCGAGGTTCTGCAAGATGAACTTGCGAGGATTCGATTACCTCTCGATGCAGATGGTAACCTACGCATGGGGCCAGATGGGGCCAGGCGATTCGGTAAGTATAGAGGCGGATGCATCATCTTCAGTCGAGTCTTTCAACTACACTGAAATCGGCCTTTCTCCCATCGAATATGATTGGTCCATGAGCGTTTGGAACATGACTGGAATGCACAAAACGGGAGAGTATAACCTAGCGTTCAAATTTGACTCGGACAGTTCTCAAGCATCCGGTGGAATTGCCGTAGATTCGTTCCTCATATTTGCTATAGAAAGGGTGCCTCAATACACTGTCGATGTTGACTGTGACGACCCCCTCCCCAATGCCTATCTCGTGGTTCCTGCCGAAGTTAAGTCTCTATATTGCAGAGTAACCAACAATGGATATGTGGACGTAACGCTCAGACTCTACACTGAGGTCTCAAACGACTCTTGGATGTTCGGTTACCCAATCAGGATAGACTCCAACAATCCGACAGACCACGATAACTTCGTCGTAACTGATGTTGTAAAGGCCCTGGAGACAACCGATGTTTGGTTCAACATCACTATACCAGATGGGGCCAACGTACAGGAGATGATGTGGTACGTTGACATCAATGATGGTACCACCAATTCGACAAAAGCCACCATTGGGCTACCTGAAGTTAGAGGGATTCCGTTATCAGTCCAAGCGGCCTACTCATGCAAGCTCGAGCCAGAGACCCTAGCTTACCCTGATGCTACTATTCTGCCTGGCAATAACGCTACAATCCCAATGAAATTCAAGAATACAGGAAATCAAATCGCGACTTGGAACCTCGGAGCGACATTTGCAGACACTTCTTGGGGGCCGGAGAATGTGGAATGGTACGACGACCAAGGGCAGATGATAACCAGCCTAGATCTTGCCATAAACGAGGAGCTTGACTTATTCGCGAAGATATTTACTCCGAGCGATATTTCCCCAGGAATCTACCAGATAACTCTCATAGCCAGTGGCAGGGCACCAGCCCAGTTCATGTCAACCCCAATGGTAGAAATTGAGGTTCCAGTTCTCTATGATATCGATCTTATCCCCTTTTCCACTCAATATGACGCTCCTGCCGATGGAGTGTTTAGATCAATAGAGGTTATGCTAGTCAACAATGGAAACTCAGAGGAGTCATTCGACCTCTACTTAGACACCAACTGGAGATTAGGAGCATCACTCAACACCGACAGGACATTGGGGATAACTCCGTTCGGGGGGGACACGACGTTCTTCCTGATGCTACCAATGCCATACGGCTTGGAGCCCGAGACTTACGAAATCATGATTATCGCAAGGAGCGTAACTAATCCATCATACGAGGTAACCAAGAGAGTGTACCTGACAATCCCAGAGACTAATCTTGTGGAAGTCGAGGATATCGATATGTTGCAAGAGGTTTTCAGGGGCGGCGATGCGCCGAGAACCATGAACTGGGAAGTCACTAACAATGGTAATGTAGATGACGCTTTTTACATAGACTTCGATCACTTGCCAGACGTTTCCACCGAAGCGATTAATCTCGTCTCTGATTCAAATGGACTCAGGACGCCTTACATAGAATCGGGAAGCTCATATAATGTTACTGTAACTTACTCATTCGGCGATGATGCATTCGGGGATAGAACGATTTCAATGATTGCAACCAGCAAAGAATCCCAGGATTTGGAATCCTTAGTTTCTGGAACAGGAATTGCAGAATTCCGCGTTGGAGACCAAGGATGGATCGTACTTTTGCCTCCAAATGACGTGGTCATTTATGAGGCAGACAACGACCTAGAGCTTACATTCAGCGTCAAGAATGACCATCCTACCGATGCTCAGCTAGTCAGAACAGACGTGGACAGAGACTCGGATCTCTTCTTCAACATCGTTAATGCGAGGATAGAACAAGAAGACAGGGACTTCGTCCTAGACGTTAACACAACGAGGCTAATCGTGGTTACCTTGGAAATAACGGATGAAAACCTCAATTCTTTGTCTCAGGATTCAATGACCTTTGAACTAACACTGGATGTAGATTCTGATATAGACAAAATCTCAAGGACCGTTATGATTACCCTAGAAAGGCCAGTTCCCATAGATGATGGGGTTTCTGCAGGAGAGGCGGCTTGGCTTGGAGGAAACATCCTGTTCCTCCTGGCTGGCATAGCAACTGTAGTGGCGATTTTACTGGTCGCTGTACGGACAATGAAGACAGCTTCAAGTCCACTGGAGGAGATCTCGACCCTAGACGACTACGAGATGTCGGTTACAGGAGGAAGCTGGTCCCCTGGATCACTTCCAGAAATCCCGCCTCTTCCATCGTCTGATGAGGTAGCCAACTCGATGTATGGGGGGTCAAAGGAAATTTTCGAACAGCCCCCTCCTCCCATCCCCAGAGCCGAAGTCAGCGAGGAAAATGAAGATGATACGCCCAAAGATACTCCCGATGGAATCCCCTCTTTGCCAGAATCAGGATTGCCAGAAGGATGGACCATGGAACAGTGGGCTCACTACGGCCAGAGATGGCTAGACCAGCAGAATGATGACTGATCTGGATATGTCTTGCTCAGTGCGAGCCCTTATGACCCCCCCTTTGGTGGGCGCTCTCCAAGAATCAGGAGTTTAAGCAGATGTACGGCGGTCAACAACCAATTTTCATACTTAAGGAGGGTACGGAGAGAACAAGCGGTAAGTCCGCTCAGAGTAATAACATCGCGGCGGCGAAGGCCGTAGCAGATGCAGTCAGATCGACTTTAGGTCCTAAGGGAATGGACAAGATGTTGGTCGATAGTATGGGGGACGTAGTAATCACAAATGACGGCGCAACAATCCTCAAGGAAATGGATATTGAGCACCCAGCTGCAAAGATGATAATAGAAATAGCGAAGACTCAGGAACAACATTGTTACGATGGGACAACAAGTGCTGTCGTGATTGCGGGGGAGCTTCTCAAGAGAAGCGAGGATTTAATCGAACAAAACGTTCATCCGACTGTAATCTGCGAAGGTTTCAGACTGGCTTCAGAGAAAGCCTCAGATCTGATTGAGTCCCATGCACTGAAGGTCGACGAAGAGATACTCAAGGAAGTCGCGAAAACTGCTCTAACTGGCAAGAGTGCCGGCGCAGTCAAAGACTTCCTAGCTGAAATCAGCGTAGAGGCAGTCGTAGCCGTCGCACAGACCGACTCCGATGGAAACACCGTTGATGTTGATGACATCAAGATACAGAAAAAGCAGGGAGGGTCAATCAGGGACAGTGCACTGGTAGATGGCATTGTATTAGACAAAGAGAGAGTTCACAGTGGGATGCCGAAATCTGTCACTGAGGCTAGTATAGCTCTGATTAACTCAGCGATCGAGGTCAAGAAAACCGAGGTCGATGCCAAAATTCAAATTACCGATCCAAACATGCTTTCACAGTTCTTGGACGAGGAAGAACAGTATCTGAAATCTCTCGTAGAGAAGTTTCAGTCAGTGGGGGCAAACACGGTGATTTGTCAGAAAGGAATAGATGACCTAGCACAACACTACATGTCCAAGGAAGGGATCTTCGCTATCAGGAGAGCAAAAAAGAGTGACATGGAGGCTCTTTCAAAGGCAACGGGAGCCAGAATCGTCACCAATATCGATGACCTCTCCCCGGAAGACCTGGGTGTAGCGGCCAACGTCGAAGAGAAGAAAATCGGAGACTCAGATATGGTTTTCATTGAGGGATGCCCTCAAGCGAAAAGCGTCTCGGTACTCATCAGAGGAGGAACAGAGCACGTAGTAGATGAAATCAAACGAGCTTTCGACGATGCTGTCGGGGTTGTTGCTGTAGCCCATGAGGATGGGGCCGTTCTCACAGGAGGTGGGTCTGTCTTGGCAGCGATAAGCAGGGATCTGAGATCCTACGCCGAGAGAATCGGAGGAAGGGAGCAGATGGCAGTTGAAGCCTTCGCAGGAGCTCTAGAGGTGATTCCAAGGACTCTATCGGAGAATGCTGGACTAGACCCAGTAAATACTATCATCGACCTCAGAAAGGCTCATTCAGAAGGAAAAAGCCACTTTGGAGTCAATGTATACGAAGGTGGTGTTGCTGATATGAGCAAATCAAGAGTGCTCGAGCCAAGCAGAGTAGTCGAACAGGCAATTCAGAGTGCGTCTGAAACAGCAGTAATGATACTGAGAATAGATGACGTAATATCCAGCAGAGGGGCATCCCCCGGTGGCGCTGACGAATTTGACGGATTGGACATGTGATCCCTTCCATCGGTAATTCCGCGCCTATCTTGAGAAGCCCCAAGCATCATATTCAATAATCGGGAACCACTGGAATAACTGTCCAGCTTACAGCTGGTGGGTGTTTGAATGTCCGAAGAGAGCGTTCCGGTAGGCGGAGGAATTGAGGAGTTCCTCAGTTCTGGCGATAGGTCACTCGACGTTCTCTTCGGTTCTCAATCTGGAAACGCTGAAGGCCTGGCTTCCAAATTCGCTAAGACCGCAAAGTCCTACGGATTGGAGGGGGCAGTTCATGACATGGATGGATTTGACTTCAACTCGTTATCATCAAAGAAGAGAGTCATCATCGTGTGCTCGACATGGGGAGAAGGAGAGCAACCGGATAACGCAGAGGAACTATGGAAGTTTGCCAATTCAGATGCCGCATCCAGATTGGAAGGGGTGCATTTCGCAGTCTGCGCACTCGGAGATACGAGCTATGAGCTATTCTGTGAGTCAGGTAAAGAGTGGGACGGCCTTTTCGAAAAGCTCGGAGCAACTAGGATAATCGAGAGAATAGACTGTGATGTTGACTACGACTCTCCTGCCTCAGAGTGGGCCATGAAAGCATTACCTTCTCTGGCGGCGGTCGATGACTCTGGAAACTTCGTCGAGGGAATGGTGGGTGAAATCACAGAGTATGCCAGTGGTTCATCCGTTGGGGCGGCCGGAGATGATGGTTTCGCGGTACCCGTAATTGAAGCTGAAACAATTCAAGTAGAGCTCTCAGTGTTCAGGTTTGACCCATCTACGAATTCCACTGGGAGGGACTCGTGGGCGTGTGCGCTTCCTGGGCACATCTCGATTTTGAGCGCCTTGAGAGCCATCAAGGAAAGTCACGACGGATCACTCACATTCAGGGACGGGAATGATGATGACCCATCAACTGTGGTTTCCGTAAACGGAAAACTGGTTCTACCCGGAAGAGTCAGGGTTGACAGTATCGTATCTTCCAGAGATGACTCGCTGAGTCTTCGCATCGATCCCATCCCGGGGTCAGAAGTTATCAGGGATCTAATCGTTGATCACTGGGCACTTGAGAGAAAGCGGGAATCTTCCCACCCCTGGATGGTTGCCGCCACAAGGGAGGGGATCCAAACGCCACAAGGAGTAATAGGCCCGATGGAACAATCCACAGCCCTAAAAATTCACTCTATGACAAATTATGATAGCGCCCCCCTGTTGCATTCTAGCTCAGATGCCGTCCCTCATGCCAACGGCTTCCTAGGGCCAGCGGATCTAGCTCGTTTGTGGGCTAGGAGAAACGATCCAAGAACTGCC
>CAXHBZ010000044.1:0-7605 GCA_964015215.1 uncultured Candidatus Poseidoniales archaeon
CAGCACAAAGACGACCATCATTTCTGTGGGGGATACAGAGAATACTGGGAAAACGTAGAAGGCCTGGAAGGCCAGGAGGGACAAATCGAGATTCATTTTATCGATGAGGTTTTGCCTGGGTACTTTTGGTTATTTCCGGTTAGAGAAGGAGTGGTAAACGTCGGGATTGGGATGCTAATCTCCGAACAGAGAAAGCAACAGGGAATAAAGAAGTCCCTCAGGAAGATTCAGAAGTGGGTAATCGAAGAACATCCTCGTTTTAGTGAGAGGTTCAGGGATGCGAAATTGGTCGAGGGATCGGAGAAGGGTTGGCAACTTCCATTTGGTTCCCCTAGGAAGGAGGCACCCTCGTTCCAGCCCAGGAGAGGGGCAATGGCTGGTGCTATGACAGTCGGAGATGCCGCTAGTCTGGTAGACCCATTCAGCGGCGAGGGGATTGGTAACGCTCTTCTGTCAGGAAAGCTCACTAGTCTTCACTTTGACAAGGAACGTCACTCCGGGGGCTTCACTCAGCAGGACGCTGAGAATTACATGCTGGACCTCTGGAACGAGCTCGGTGGAGAGCTATCTAACTCCTCAAAGCTTCAGAAGATGATGAAGTGGAAGAGGCTCACAAACTGGTTTGTGAATAAGGCGTCCAAGAAGGAGGAGATAGGCACTATGATGTCTGAGATGATTGCCAGCAAGGAGACTCAGAAGAGTCTTTGGAGCCCATGGTTCCTGTTCAAGACATTAGTCCTTCCATGAGGTGTTCTGTTGGGTCGGCTCAATACTACTTTGGATGGTATTGAAGCGGTTTTCCTTGACCTCGACGGGACAATATACCTTGGAGGTGAGCCGATTGAAGGTGCTCTAGAATTCCTAGATCGTTTGGAAGATAACGGAATAAAGAGGTTTTTCCTCTCGAATAATTCCAGTAAATCTGTCTCCCAGTACCTGAATGGATTGGCTTCCATGGGGATACGCGCTGAGGAAGAGGACATTCTCTTGTCAACTCACGATCTTCTATCTTGGTTAGAGAAAGAGGGAGTCAGGGATACCTATCTAGTTGGTACAGAAGGAATGAGGGGGATGCTGGAAAATCGGGGCATAAAAACTCGTTCAGAAAGCCCGCAATATGTCGTTCTGGGATATGATACCGAGATAAGCTACGAGAAGCTATCCACGGCTTCACTCCACCTGCACAAGGGCGTGCCCATGGTTGCGAGTCACCCAGATATTGTATGTCCGTCGCCAGATGGGGGGCTTCCCGACACCGGCGCATACATGGATCTTTTCGAAGCGACAACAGGAGTCAGGCCAATCCATATCTGCGGTAAGCCAAACCCGGGGATGATACTCCACAAGATAGAGGAATTGGGCCTTAGTGTTGAGAGCTGTGCAATGGTTGGCGATAGGCTCTACACAGATATCGAGATGGCCCAGAGGTCGGGCGTACATGGGATACTGGTTCTATCGGGGGAGGCGACAAGCGCAGACGTCTCGATATCATCCCAGAAACCAAGCCTGATCGTCGAGTCTGTGGCACACCTTCTTTGAGAGCTTCTGTTGTGCATTTGACACTAATCGCAATACTATACTATACAAGTGAAAATATTTCCGGGTAGGCATATGGAAGGGGCTACCGAGCCTGGTGCGCTAGAACACAGGTCGTACTTCAAGATGGGGCTATTTGTTTACGACAATGCCAAGGTTGTGCTCATTCTAACGCTGATTCTCTGTGGTTCACTGGCATCCTTGATGACTCTGGAGCCTAGGTACGCCGAAGGTTACGGAGAGGGGGATCTTGAGTCTGTCCACGGATGGGATGCCGCAAGAATAGGATTCACATCCGAGAATGAGAGTGACAGCTTTTCGTTCCACGTTTTGTTTAATCACCCCAGTGCCAGCCATGAAGACGAATCGGTTCAGAATGCCATGATAGAAACTGTTTCCCCAATTGCCGAGAATGAGCATGTATCTGTGGAGTATCCATGGTTCACCAACGAAGTCAACAGATCTGAACTAGTGAGCTCGGTAAATCCCGAGTGGACTAGGATAAGGATTGAGGTGAATTTGGATAGAGACGAGTCGAAGGCTCTTCTAAAGGAAAAATTCGATGATTTGATTCTCCCTGATGATGCCCCCGAGGGGATGGAAAAGTGGGTTACTGACAACCTGGCGATCGACGTCACCTTCGATCTTACCCTGAAGGACGAGTTGATTCAGGCGGAGCTGATTTCTGCCCCATTGACCCTAATTATCCTGTTGCTGGTTTTTGGGAGCTTGGTTGCGGCTGGGCTTCCTGTCCTTTCTGGAGTCTACACGGTTCTTGCCGCAGTCGGAATAGTGACAGGGCTGAGTTACGTCTTCGACGATATTACCGTCTATGCTAACAACATAGTTTCCTTACTTGGAATTGGGCTAAGCGTCGACTACTCTCTGTTTATTGTAAATAGGTTCAGAGAGGAGCTTGGAAGAGGCAGGGACCACAGAACGGCAATTGCGATGACTAGTGCTACTGCGGGTAGAGCTATTTTCTTCTCCGGAATGACGGTTATAGTCGGGCTCATGGGGATGCTTTTCTTCGAGAATACGGGTCTTCCATCGTTGGGATGGGGAGGCATTTGTGCCACTGCCGTGGCCCTTACTTCCTCGATAGTTCTGCTGCCTGCCGCTCTATCATTACTGGGGGATAGAGTGAACTCGTTCAAGGTTCCATTCTCATTGGGGGTAGACACTACCGAGGAGGGCTTTTGGTCCAATGTTGCAAGTGGTGTGATGAAGCGCCCTTTCGCAGTCCTGGTCCCAGCAGTCATCGTACTGATGTTGGCTGGCTCTCCGTTCTTGCAGGCGGAATACGGTATTACGACCTACAAGGCACTGAGTCCTGATGACGAGTCAAGGCAGGGGATGGAGCTCACAGACGACTACTGGCCTGAGTACATCTCAAACACCGCACTGGCCGTATTTGAGACTGAGGAGGGAGTTGATCCTCTTCTGGAAGAGAATATTCGGTCCCTTTATCAATTCTCAAAGGAGGTATTGGAGGTCGAGGGTGCGACTTACGTCCGCAGTCATGCTCATTTCGAAGCGAATATGACCGAGGATGAAGTGGTTGACTTCTGGGACTCTTCAAATGATGAAGAACTACCTCCCATGGAGGCTATGCTACTGTCTGCACAAAGGGAATACCTGATAGAGAGTTTCATCGGCAATGACGTGGTTTTGTTGGTCGTTGGAATAGAGGGCGATGAGTCGAGCGTCAATGCTAGAGAGGCTGTATCGTCGATTAGGGGCCTTGATTCAAAAAATGATCAATTCGGTGGTTCGTCAACGGTAAATGTAGCAGGTGTTGCCGCATACAACCAAGATGTGATTAATGCCGTGGCAGAGAACCTTCCCCTGTCATTGGCATTCATCCTCATCACCAGCTACCTCCTTATTTTTCTCCAAGTGAGATCGGTAGTTCTACCCCTTAAGGCCTTGATCATGAATGTCCTATCGGTCAGCGCCTCCTTTGGAGTGCTTGTATGGATCTTCCAGATGGGCAATGGGGCCGAACTGTTGAATTTCACACCACAACCAATAGACCCCACGACCCCCGTGATGATTTTCGCGATTTTGTTCGGGCTTAGTATGGATTACGAGGTACTGATGTTATCTAGAATCCATGAAGAATGGGAGAGAACGGGAGATAATACAAAATCAGTAGCCGTTGGCCTCCAGAAGAGTGGGCGTATAATCACCTCAGCGGCTTTGGTTATGGTTACCGTCTTCTCTGCGTTCGGGCTGTCTTCGGTGTCGTTAATGAAGCAATTCGGTTTCATGCTGGCACTCGGAGTGGCTGTTGATGCTACCCTTGTCCGAGCGTTAGTTGTTCCTTCGACCATGCGCCTAATGGGGAATTTGAACTGGTATGCACCTTCATGGCTGGCATCAAATCAAGAATCAGCAGACTCAGCAGAGGAGTAGTTGCCCGAACCATAGTTAAATCGAATAACGTGGGGGTCATCTGGGTGACATGGGCCGAGATCTTGTGGTTGTAACGGGGGCCAGTGGGTATATTGGTAGCCACATAGTAGCTAACCTGCTGTCCAAGGGGATGAACGTCAGAGCAACCGTGCGAGACTTGGAGGACCCAGAAAGGGTGGCGCACCTCAAAGCAATGGAAATTGGTGAGGGAGGTAGCATTGAGATTGTAGAAATGGATTTGTTTGATTCTGAATCCGTCGACTCAGCGATATCTGGCTGCACTGATCTGATTCATACTGCGGCCAACGTTATTGTCAGGGCACGGGACCCCCAGAGAAAAATCGTTGATCCGAGTGTAATCGGGACCAGGAATGTGATATCCGCCATTGAGAGATCTAGGTCCGTCGAGAGGTTTGTACATACATCATCCACAGCAGCGATTAGACCTATGGAGTGGAGTGATGGTTCTGTCCTGAATACAGATAGCTGGGCTGATGACGCTACCTTGGAAAATAATCCGTATGGATTGGCTAAGGTAAGTGCCGAGAGGATAGTCAGGGATTGGCATTCATCGCTGAACAACGATAGTCGCCCAAGACTAGTTACGATTCACCCTTGCATGGTTTTCGGTCCGCCGCTTTCCCCGAGACATCTACGTGGGTCTCTGGCAATTCTAATGGCTATGGTCAGGCGTAATATTCCTCTCAACCTCCCCATGCAGATCAATATAGTGGATGTTAGAGATGTGGCGGAGGCCCACGTTAGGGCGCTGAGAGGTGGGAAGGACGGAGGTAGGTACCTCACGGTCTCGGGAGATATGATGATGACTGACATCGCAAAATCCCTGAAGAAAGCACATCCTGAAAGGAAGTGGGTGACTTGGGAAGCCCCCTATTGGATGGCTCTGATTGCATCATTCTTCCATCCTAAAATCGATGTTTCATGGGCTAAGAGGCATCTAAAGAAACGTCTGTACTGGGATGCCTCCCCGGCGGAGGTAGACCTTGATATGGAGTGGATGGAGCCTCTACAATCGATATTGGATACCCTCCCTCCGATCTTGGAGAACGGTTGGGACTAGTTTCCTCAGTCCTCTTGCTCGGCTATTTCTGCTTCCAAAAGCTCGGACCTTTGGTTTCGTAGCCAAAATGCTGAGATCCCCAATCCAACGAGCAGGAGAGTCGAGCCGATGCCGATAATCAATGGTAGAGAAGAGGTTGATTTGGAGAATAGATCTTGATCTGGACTGAATGATGGAATAAGGCTCTCATCATATACCGGCCTTATCATCACGAGGTCTTTCGCCACGTCTGGGTCATAGAAGTCAGATGGTGGGGCCGGATCGAGGTCAGAATACCCGTCGTTCCTAAGAGGAACCTCGAACACTCTCTCCTCCGTGACGTCCAATGTTAACAGTACGTCGTAGGTATAGGGAACCCGTGGTTCCATGAACTCTGAACCAGTGATGATGCCAGTTATGGGAAGTGAGACTGCCGTGCCTGTGACGTCGAATTCTGTCCATGTATCCCAGTATTCCGGGGAAACCTCCAACGAGATGTATATCGTATCCCCAACAATCGTTCCCTGTCCCTGTGCGTCATCACTTCCGTCCGAGCCTAGGTCGACATTGGGTCTGATCTGAGCAATTTGAGCGGTATCGGTATCCCAATCTAGAGAGCTGAAGGACACCTGCATTTCAGTGGTTCCATTGGGGACCCAAACATAGTGCCTATCGTCTGTTGCATATGTTCCGAAGGTGCTGGTTGGACCGTTGTTGAAATGACTCCACTCGCCTTTCCATGCATGTCTTAGTTGGTCAGTCTGAAGCTCGATTCCTCGTGTGTCGATTATTCCCTCATAATGGTCATAAGCGTCCCATACCGTAGCTTCGGGGTGATCCAAGAAACCATCCTCGTTGGGATCCCTCATGACCTGTAATGTTCTCGCCAGGGCAAGAGCTCTATCAGTATCAACGAGTCCATGACCGACTCTCCAATCATGACATCGGTTAGTCTTAGCCGAGACATGGCATTCCTCTGGAATATCACTGCATCCATCATCATCGTTTCCCTCTTCGCATGAGTTCCTCAGAAGATCGTAGTGAGATGTAAGTTCCAGAATCAGCTCGATCTCGTGAACCCTCGATTCGTTCCTCTGATCCCAATCCTCGAACTGTAAGCCCTTCGCGGATTCGTTGAAATATAGGCTGCTTTCGTAATCATGATCCTCAACCTGATAATTAGCAACGCCTAACGATGGCGCGGCTGCGAGTAAGAGCGTGGCTATACCTCCAATGTGGGGAGTTGCCATGCTAGTACCTGATATTGCCATGTAGTAGATGTCGCCCTGTGTTCTCGTTGAGGCATCAATCGCCGTAGCCCGTGGTGCAGTAGCCCAGATATCCCTCCCGGGTGCCCCGATATCAGGCCACGTATGTTGTTGGGCTTTCCACCCCCTGCTGGAAAATGACGTCACAGCGGTCGCGTCGTGGGTCAGGGCGGCAACTGAGATTGCTGATGGCGTGTTCGCATACACGTTTGTCCTTAGATCGTCTTCGGACTCCTCTCCCGAGCCCCCACTGTTTGAAGCGGCGAAAATTACGGCGACATTGTTATCGTAAGTTAACATATCAGTTAGTAATGTTACAGCATTGGATGGATTGTAGTCCCCGTTGGTACCCCATGAGTTGGAGACGACTCTGATGTTGTAATCATTCAACCCCGGCCTACTGTGTTGGTAAGTCCATTCAAGACCTTCCACAGCTGCAAATATGGATGCCCCGTCTCCTGTCCCAAGAGCCACTATGGTGGCGCCCTTAGCAGTTCCAAGACGCCTTCCCCCTGAAGCGTCTCCGTTTCCTGCTATGGTCCCGCCAACGTGGGTCCCGTGGCCACTGGAAGTGTCAGAGTTGCAGTTCGGGGCATCTACCCAAGCAACACCCGTCCACTTAGCGGACCAAATGAGCTTCTCTCCCGTCCAGGGCTCACCACAGTCGAAATCAGGATGCTCCCCGTCTATGCCTGTATCCAAGTCCACAGCAGTGGCTCCCTCTCCGTCATATTCTGAAAAGGAGAGATCAGGTTCTGTCTTCAGTACTCCATTCGTGTCGATGATGGCTCGGTGCCATGCTAGGCTAGCATTCACCCAGGTCACTGTCTCGTGCATCATTGACTCGGTATCACTCTGGTCCCCGGGAAGATAGAAGTGCTCTATCTCTACATTGGCCTCCATGTGCTTAATTACTGATAAGCTGGAAAGCTTAGAGATTTCTGATGAGGTCCCCACTACAAGCCCGCCGTGAAGAACGGTCAGTTCTGATATTACCTCAATACCGGTCGATCTAATGGCCCTCCAGACTCCCTCAGTGGGAATGTCGTGAAATTGTATTATTGCCTCTATCTGGCCCTCACTGTGCAAATCCGAGATTAGTTCTTCGGTCATCTTCGAGGTGTCGATGGCTTGTGATTGGCTCGTTGCGGCCAAGGAGCCCGACATGCTTGCAACTAGGGCCACCATGAGGACTGCGGTGACTCTCATGGTCTCACGCGATGGTTATTCGATTTCAAGAAACCCCCGTGCTGTTCCCTCGACCGTTCAAATCAAGTGTGGTTCGTTCTCTGCAGTGTCATGCGCACCGTTGCGATGGTAATG
>CAXHBZ010000045.1:0-7569 GCA_964015215.1 uncultured Candidatus Poseidoniales archaeon
AACCAGATATCATGGAGATTAGGAGAGCCTCTCCCACAGGCCACTCTCTGTTCCATCTCTCTCCATCGAGGGGGTAGTAGTCCGCATTGTCACCCACGCCATCCTCGTCAGTGTCATTCCACTCATTCAAATCCAGTGGAAACGCATCCTCGTTCTCTCCGTACCCATCCCCGTCCGTATCCTGCCACTCACTTGACCTGAAAGGAAATACATCCGCGTTGTCGCCCACGCCGTCCCCGTCAGTGTCATCCCACTCGTATGGATTCTCGGAGAACACGTCCGCGTTGTCGCCCACGCCGTCCCCGTCAGTGTCATCCCACTCGGTCCAATCTGTCGGGAACGCGTCCGCGTTGTCGCCCACGCCGTCCCCGTCAGTGTCATCCCACTCGGTCTCGTCGGCCGGGAACGAATCTGCATTATTCCCCACGCCGTCCTCATCACTATCAATCCACTCATTGGGATCAAAAGGGAACTCATCGTCCATATCGCCTACACCGTCAGAGTCGTCATCTTCGTCCAGAAAATCGCAAACCATGTCACCATCGAAGTCATCAGGGGTCTGATTGTCATCGAATGGACTACTTTGGCCACACAAGTCTTCTTCAATATCTGACCACCCATCGTTGTCGTCATCCGGGTCCGAGTTGTCACCTATGCCATCGTTATCGTTATCGGAGTTTTCACTGGGGTCGATGGGGAACAAGTCTTGGGTATCTGGCCACCCGTCGTCGTCGTCATCAAAGTCCTCATTGTCCCCTATTCCATCTCCATCAGAATCCCACCACTCCTCTGCATAATACGGGAACGCGTCTTCGGAATCAGACCACCCGTCGTTGTCGTCATCCGGATCGGAGTTGTCTCCAATGCCGTCCGAGTCGTAGTCAAGCCATTCTGAACCGTCGTAAGGGAACGCGTCCGAGTTGTCGCCCACGCCGTCCCTATCCGTGTCATTCCACTCGGTTTCGTCGTCCGGGAACACGTCCGAGTTGTCGCCCACGCCGTCCCCGTCCGTGTCATTCCATTCGTACGGGTTGTAGATGAAAACATCTGAGTCATCTCGATAACCATCCCCGTCGGAGTCCCTCACAAATCCCGATAGACCCCACTCCAGCAGTTGATCAGCCCAACCAAGATTGTTCAGAGGAGGAACGTGACCGCCCCCGTTTATCCTCCAATGTGAAACCCTGTTGCCCGATTCGCAGTTCAGAAACTCGAACTCATCTGTATCTTCCACCCCATCGTCGCCTGATAGGTCTCTGGATCCTAGGTATGTCCAGCTCTGATCGCAGCCTGACCTCTGGGCCCAGCTCTGAACGGTCTCGTTGGACGAGGGATAATCGTTCCCTAGTATTGACCCCCCCTCGTACCAGATAACCGAATCTGCAGTAGAATGTACGTGGAGGATATCGGGCCTTCCAGTATCGGGGCACATGCTGAAATCGTCCCATGTCACACCGTTAAGGGCAACTATGGAGCGAATTGTCCCCCCTGCCTCACATGCCATCCTATGGCTCATGAAGCCACCATTCGATAATCCAGTGATCAAAATCCCATCAGGGTCTGCCCCATAGTTATCAACAGCCTCATTGATCATCCCAAGTAGATAATCAACATCATTCACATCACCGCTGAAAAGGCAACATGAGTCAGTTGCGTTCCATCGCCTCTGTCCAATCCAATTCTGTGTTCCATCCGGATAGAGGAGAAGGTGCTCATTCTCATGTATGCTATCGAAAAGATGCATGTACTCCGCATTACTAAAGCCGTTGCCACTGAAGCCATGGAGGGAAACGACCAGTGGCAATGGCTTGGAGTAGTCATGTCCTCCGGGCATCCTCAACTGCGTGTATCTGCCCTCATAGCCAACCGTCACATAAGTGTGATTATCAGTGTAATTTGTCGGTCCAAAACCGTCATTGGAGCTAGAAAAATGTTTTTTTGACTCTAGAACATCCTCCGTGGGCATGATGTGAAATGATACCGTCACTAGAACGAGCAGTAGCGTGACGACTATGACCGACCCCCTCCCTTTCATGTCATCAGAGCACCGAGGGAGGATATCAAACTGCCCTCTCCGGGGTTTTTTTGAAACGCTAATTCAAAACCACGGCCACTATCTAACACCATGCGACTGGCGTTTGTGCTTGGGGTAACCGCACTCTTGGCATTATCTCCAACGTACACGGCTGAGCAGTACAAGATTTCAGGGAAGGCCACTTATTCTGATGGGGCTTCCGTAATTTTCGAGCAAGTTGAAATTCAATGTGAAGAGAATGAGTACGACTGCCATGAATTCAGGGGCGAATCTGGTAGAACCGACGCATACGGGTTTTACGAGATATCGATCGAATTAGACGAATCCTATGATGGTGCGGAGCTGATACTTGTATTGCTAGATGAAAACACCAGCCACGTAATCGATATTTCAGAGATGGAAAAGGCTCCTGTTGGGACAGTCAGAGAAGATATCGCTCTCTCAAAGTCCAGTCCTCAACCGCCTGTGTTCTCAGGGATTGGGTGCGGAATCCTGATTCTTTCCCTGGCATTCGCAGTCATTCTTGTGAGAACCGCTAGGAGACTTTCGACCCCTAGGGGTCGGCTGGAGTTCGTTGGTTACAAGGTCCCAATTACGGTTGAATGTCCCGATTGTGATTACAAGGTGGAACAGCATCTTCTCATAAGGCATCTAATCGTAGACCACGGGTATGACGCCTTCGATGCCGGAGAGCTCGCCGGAGAGATATTCCGTGGCACATGGTCCCCTTCCGAAGAACAGTTAGATGGTGCAGAGGACAGGATTTGAACCTGCGAAGCACTACGCACTGGGACCTCATCCCAGCCCCTTTGACCACTCGGGTACCTCTGCCTTGTGCCAAAGGACAAGCCATTCGTATTTCAGGGGCTCGGATGAAGGACGGGATAGCCCCCTCCGACGGACATTGGAATTATTCCTGTATGGTTACACTGTCATTGGGCGAGACTCGCGCCTCGTCTAACACCCGAGCATACCACCTCGACCAGCCCGGACTCCTCTTCTCTGAGATTCTAGAAAACTCTTCATTCATGAAGCATCCCTTGATGGTGGCACATGGTACGGCGGGGGCGGTTATTTCGATTCGAGCCTCACCAATCAATACGATCTTTCCGGGGCCGATCTCATTCCAGTCCAAGCCGCCAATGGTAATATTCTCACCAGTCGACCCTGGGTTAATCGGATGCCCCTCCCTCCGGAGTGACTGAATCCTCTCCGAGGAGTAAATGCTGACTGCCCTGTCAGGCCCGCCATGGTACCGGAGATCATTCTGCTTGTCTCCCTCGACCCCCCCAGTTCCAAGCATCGCTCCATCAACAGGGTGCTTGGGGACCCCTCCTTCGGGATTTACATTCACTGACACAACGAAACCACTGCTCATTCACTCCTCCTCCATGGTAGACCTAAGGCCCTCAAACTCTACGACTAGGTTGCCGATTAGAAGGGCTCCGGCCCCGACAAAGAACCAGAATCCGACCGCATCATAGCCCATTGCCAAACTGGCTATGCCAGCCCACACTGGCTCGAAGGCATAGATTATTGCCGCCCGAATGGGAGGAAGATCCCTTTGGAACACGTTGAGTACTAGAAGGGCGACCAGGGACCCCAGAGCTCCGCACAAAAATAGTGGCAGGAAGAAATCCCAAGTCACTAGGACATCCTTGAAGTCACTGAGAATTGACATTCCTTCAGAACGGATTGGCAAAACCACGAGCATTATTGCTCCAAGCATCATTATAGTCGCCATCATCGGTCCTGTGACCTCAATGGGGTCATTCTCTTTGGTAATCCTGTCAGTCGCAATAATATGCGCTCCGAACATGTAAGCACTGAATATCGTCAGAAACTCTCCGAAGCCAAGAGAAACCTGAGGAGGGCCTCCTATCCAACCGGCACCGAAAGTTGCCAGCAAAACGCCTATTACGGTGGATTTAGTGATACTTTGCCTCCCCAGTGTAATGGCAATTATGGCTGTGAAAACAACATATAGACTAGTCAGGAAGGCAGACACCCCCGGAGTTACTGTAGTGATTCCAATGTTCTGGCTGAGGTATCCGGCAGAGAGGATTAGGCCAAGCCAAGTGCCCCCTTTGATGGAATCAGGGTTAGAGAATCCAGCTCTTGCCTTGGGAAGCAATGCTAAAGTGAGTATAGTTGCAATTACGAACCTAGCTGAGAAGAAGAGAAAGGCAACCCAATTGGCATCAAGATCTGGAACAGCGTTCTCCGCTGCCTCTATGCCCTGCTTCATCCATATGAAGGTCATTCCCCATACAAATGAGATTGCGAAGATGGCGACAGCGGCCCGTCTTTCCCTCTGCACGAACAAACGGGAACATACATGCATATGGCCTAATCGGTGACCTGAATTGAAGTGTGCGAACCCTCTGGGTCGATACATGCAGCGCGAATGGACCAACCTCTCGTATGCGAACGTAGCTACTACATCTCCAGTAGCCCACCAGGCGTCCAGAGAGTGGGAGGACTCTCTAGCTAGAGGAGGGGCCGCTGAATTTGACGCAGATGCCGAGAAACTTGGGATGATTCCGCTCAGGAAGGCAGCTTCAAGGCTCCTCTCCTGTGACATCTCAGATATTTTTTGCGGGTCTAGCGCTACTGCCATGATGGGCTCGGTCGCATGGGCTGTGATGCCATCTAAAGGTCAGAACATCGTCTCATCTAGGGCGGCATTTCCATCAACTGTTTACCCGTGGTCTAGGGTGGCTCTCGAAACAGGCGCTGAAGTTAGGCTGGCGCCATATGGCGACAACCATTATACGAACCCAAAGGACATTCTAAGCCTAATCGACGAGAACACATCCGTAGTCGTTATTTCGCATGTCGAATATGCAAACGGGCAGAGATATGATTTGAGAGAGTTTTCCGAGGCCGCTCACTCAGTAGGGGCCATACTGATGGTCGATGCGACTCAATCGATGGGAATGGTTCCTATAGACGCGGTCGCGTCAGGAGCCGATGTCATCATATCTTCTGGATACAAGTGGCTCAGAGGAACCTACGGGACAGCAGTTGGCTTCCTATCGCCAAATGCGAAGAAACTAGTCCCAGGACTTGTTGGCTTTAGGAGTCATGATGATATTTGGGATATGAGATCTGATAGGATGAACCTGCCTGAGGATGCTAGCAGGTTCGAGTTCACAACATTACACTTTGGGGCACTAAGAGGATTGGCAGCATCCATCGAGGAGATGGTGGAGATCGGTATTGAAGAAATCTGGAAGCACGATCTCTCCCTTGCTGA
This sequence comes from uncultured Candidatus Poseidoniales archaeon, assembly GCA_964015215.1. Taxonomy (GTDB): domain Archaea; phylum Thermoplasmatota; class Poseidoniia; order Poseidoniales; family Thalassarchaeaceae; genus MGIIb-O5. Next base: position 5,295 of record CAXHBZ010000045.1, read on the forward strand.
CACAGTCGTCGAGCTAGCTCGAATAAGGGGCATGGAGGTGATATCCCCAACAGATCCTGACCAGAGGAGCGCCATTGTGAGTATACGTCCCCCTAAGGATCACCAAAGCGCGGATATAGTCAGGAGACTCCAAGACGAGTTTGGAATCTTGGTAACCGATAGGTCAGGGATGATTAGGGTATCACCTCACATAGACAACGAGCAAACCCAGATCGAGTTTCTATTTTCGGCACTCGACAAGATACTAGCACAATAAGCCGGTTAGGACTTAACATAGCGACCCCACGCGGCACTATGGCCAGCCCCATCTTAGTGGTCGGAATGCACAGAAGTGGCACAAGCCTAGTATCCAGAATCCTAGATGACTGCGGGGTGATGATGGGAAAGGATCTGCAGGAGGATCACGAGTCTCTCTTCTTCATCAGTCTCAATGAGTGGATATACGAGAATGCAGGAGCTAGCTGGGAGAGGCCAATTGCCCTCTCTGAGCTTACCAATCTTCCCCCTGCGATGGAAGCTATCGAGGATTATGTCAGGAAGAGGCTCTCAAGCAGATCTAGTAGGGCATATTCTGGTAGAGCACTGAAGAAAGGCGTCTTTGATATGGATGTAATGTGGGGGTGGAAGGATCCTCGAAACGGCCCCACCCTTCCTCTGTGGAGATCTATTTGGCCCGACATGAAGGTCATACACGTGATTAGGCACGGCGTCGACGTAGCAGCCAGCCTCAAAACGAGGAATTCAGCTCACTGGGAGGGAGATGTCAGCAGGTTCAAGAAATGGCTCCCAACATACTCATGGAGATCTAGCAAATCCCCCATAATGAGAGGACAGAGATCCTCTACCTTGGAAGGTGCACTCAGTTTCTGGTCCGAGCAGTTGGAGATGGAAACTGAAATCCTAGGGTCCATAGAGAACAAGATTGTAGTGAGATATGAGGAGCTACTATCGTCCCCCAGGGAGTCAATTACCAAGATACTGGAATATGTTTCGCTTCAGGTGACAGAAGAACAACTTCTCACAATTGAAGAGACCATCAATCCATCCAGAGCCTTCGCTTTCAGGAAGGACCCCCAGCTTTCAGAATTCGCCGAGAACAACTCAGAAACTCTGGAGAAGCATGGTTACTGGCCCTAATGAGAATACTGCTATAACTCAAGGGTGGTACAAACGCCCGATTGAATGCACATTCTGGTTATGTCGAGGTCCACCCTTTCTCATGGGTTCGGAGGCTTTGAGAGGCAGTGCGAAGACCTATGCGAGGGCTTCGTCAGGGCTGGGCACAAGGTCACTGTCCTAACTACCTCAAGAGACGATGGTGTGGAGGAAGAGGAAAGAATGGGCTACACGGTCAAGTTCTTATCTCCTTCCACGCCCATGAAGTTGTCAAGAGCTTGGTTCAATAGAGCACTCGCTGAAATACGCGAGATTCACAAAGAGAACCCAATTGATGTCATTCACAGCAATGAGTTCGCGGCAAGGGGGGCTATCGGGTGGGCTAGGAAGAACGATATTCCACTAGCAGTTGTTTGCCACGGCTCACTGAGAACCGAGCTCCTCTCCTTCTTGTCGGCCGCCGATATGAGGCCCAGGTACTGGCACTGGCTGATCCTCACGCCTCTTCACTTGCTCAGGAGGTGTATATTGTGGGAGATGCCAATGAGGAGAGCCGCTAAATCCATTGTGCTGGTATCACCGACCCTTTCTGGAGACTTCAGGATGTTCTCAGGAGGCAAGGTTGATGTTATCGAGAACGGTATCTCCCTACCAAAGAACACTAGCAATGGATCGACCGGTGAGGAGATAAGACTACTGTGTACTGGAAGGGCGGACAAGCAGAAGGGTTTCCAGACTGCAATAAGAGCCGTAGCAGAGATAGAAGATATGCCACTTCATCTGGATATAATCGGAACAGGGCCCTATTTTGACGATTTGAAGAGAATATCTAGTGATCTGGGAACTGACGACAAGGTCACTTTCCACGGAAGAGTGGACGATGATGAGCTCAATAGAGCCTATTCCTCTGCTGACATCTATCTGATACCAACAACCCGTTATGAGGGACTTCCGCTAGCTCTGCTGGAGGCCATGTCACATGGAATTCCAACGATTTCATCAGAGATTGGGGGCAACTCAGATGTTATCACTCATAACCATGATGGAATTTTCATAAAACCCGGGAACCTACCAGAGCTAATCTCATCGATTCGGAGGCTAGGCAATGATCAGGAGGAGAGGAAACGGATTTCTCAAGCAGCCCGGGCCACTACAGAGA
>CAXHBZ010000046.1:0-7477 GCA_964015215.1 uncultured Candidatus Poseidoniales archaeon
CACCCGTTATGTCGTCGGCAGCGTCAGATGTGTATAAGAGACAGGAGTCACAGGCTGAGGACGCTCTACGGAAGGTGGGTTTGTCAGACAGAATGAATTTCATTCCCGACCAACTTTCTGGGGGGCAAAGACAGAGAGTCGCAATTGCCAGGGCGATTTCGGGATCAAGGCCACTTATTCTCGCCGATGAGCCGACTGGAAATCTTGATGTCAAAAGCGCTGAGGGAATCTTGGATCTTTTCAAGGAACTCTGTGAAGACTATGGCATCTCCGTTCTGATGGTTACCCACGACCCAAATCTTGCATCCAAGGCAGATAGAATGCTTCTTCTCAAGGACGGGGTAACCGCTGCATCAGATATCAGATCTGCTTGGGGAATGGCGGGTGATGAATGATGGATTTCTTCTATGAGGATGAGCATAGGCCATCTGAAGCAATGTCTTATCTTGAGGCAACAAAGAAGTGCTTAGCCAAAACTGGAGATATGACTGGAAGGGCATCCAGATCAGAATTCTGGTGGTATTTTCTCGACTACCTTCCTGTAGCACCCGGATTGGTAATCCTGCATTTCTTGTATACGGGTCAGTTGGATAATCTGGCGTCTTCAGTGGATAGCGCACTGCTGACTACGCTTGTGTTCAGGCCACTGTCGTATCTAGTTGCGTTCTTCTCTCTATTCCTATTCTATTCGTTTACATCCGCTACTGTTCGAAGGCTACATGATGTCGGAAGAACTGGTTGGTGGCTCCTACTAACTCCAACCGGACTCGGAATTGTGCTAATAGGAATATTCCTCGCTCTTGAGGGAGACTCGCGGAAGAATAAGTACGGCTCGGTTCCAGATAACGCCCCGATAGGAGCTTCTTTGTCCGAGGTTGCTTTGGCTATTCCCGATAATATTTCCATGTCTTTCAGAAGCGCTTGGAAGGGCAGGGAGAGGGTACTAGCGGTATTTGCTGGGGTCTTCTTGGCATCTCTCGTAATCACGACGGTACTGGCTTATTCTGCAGGATTAAGTGGGGCCTTCCTGCAGTTTTCGCTTCAAGAGGAAATCTTCGATGGAAAGGTCGATTTTGCTGATGATCCCGGTCAGGACTCCGAAGGTAGGACTAATGACTCACTACTCTGGGAGACTGCATGCTCTGAACTGATTCAGATGGACGAAATATCAGATTGCGGACTGGTTTTTGGAAGGCAAGGAGTAAGAGTCAGTGGATTCTTTGATGATGGAGCCATCATCCCTCAGCCTCTCAATGCAGTGGGAGTGACCAGTACTGTGGGAGACTGGACAAATGTTAGCTGGGAATACCCAGAGGCCTATGACTCAGGTCCTCCGATTAACGATAAGAGAACAATAAGATTCTACGGGGACGGAATCTGGGATGGCGACTTGGGTGAAAGACATTCTAACCGGGTGATATACGGATCATGGCCAGGTTCTGCCGAGGAGGCATCTCTGAATCGCTCAATCATACTACCCTCTCAAATTGCTGGCAAGGCAGGAGTGGGAGTAAACGACACCCTTGAATCACTGACATTCTCCTACACACACGATTACCTCGGCTATCAGGATATAGCATCTGGATTCGATGATTGTCCGGGTTATGAATACTTCAACGACGACTCTGGATTCCTGTATTGCCAGGTAAACATGACAGTTAACGACCTGAAAGTAGCCGCTGTCTACCAGGAAGGCGGGGCTGGTAACCCAACTCTGTTGTTTAACCCAATCATGGTCTCAGCTTCGGTACTCAATGACTCCCAGAAGCTCACACTGATGGACAAGGACCATGGATATCTGGGGATAGCCGTAGACAGAAACCAGCTCCCCTCCTCTTCCACAAGCGCCGCTACCAAGTGGCTGGATGGCCTAAAAGAAGATGTAGAGGGGTCTAATTACACTGTGGGAAATGACATAACGGTCGAATACAATGATCTGATATCAGGTACCATAACATTCCTGAACATATTTCTTGGAATAATAAGCGTATTCGACTACATCCTTATGATTCCAATAGTGGTGCTTTCGTTCTCTGTGTTGATCTACGGGTTGATACTCTCCCTGGAACAGAGAAGGAGAGAAATTTCGATTCACAGGGTTATCGGGGGAACAGAGGCAACCTTAGGCTCGATGATTCTAAGGGAACTGTCGGTTGTGAGTGTGCTTGGTTGGTTCTTCGGATACGTCCTCGCAATGGCCTCCGTCCCAGTGGTTCTTGATGCAGTTGGCTTCATGGCTTTCGAGAAAAGTGATTTCAGAGTAGTGCCCACATTAAGTGGTTTGGTTACATTCTTCATTTTCCTAGTGACAGTCGGGATAACACTACTCTTCGGGAGCTCCAGAACAACGGAATTCCTGAGCATAGAAATCGATGAGGGAGTCAGAAGAGTCGCTCCTAGGAAGAAATCAAGGCTCTGGCTTCATCTTCTGGTCTTCTTTGTTGGTGTCTTGTCATTTGTGGAGAGCTGGATAGAGAGCAACGGGGGGTTCGGTCCGTGGGGATCAGGAGGAATAAACTCCAATTTCATTGTCGACGGATTGCTATTCTTGTTCGGACCGTTCTTCCTGTGGATAGGAGGAGCGCTAGTCCTCGGGAGAATAGGCGCAGCTGGACCCAGGATCTTCACCACATTGTTCGGTTGGACCCCTGTTTTGACAGACATCAAGAGGGGATTGAGGGGATCAGGGTCTAGTGAGTCAGTGAACCGTCTAGCAATAATCCTCCTCCTAACACTCTCCATTGTGACCGTCGCTGCTGTTCAAGGATACACCGGAACGTTGGTGGATGAGAGGACTACATCTGCACAAACCGGGGCGGACTTGCAGGTCCAGTTTGATGAGCCGATATCCCGGCAACGAGCAATGGAGGAGGTAAAATTGGCAATTGAAAGAGCGGATCTTTCCGAGATCGACTCGGTAGAATATATGACCTCGGTTGGGGATATTTTCACGAATCAAAAAGGGGAAGGCTCCCTGCTCCGGACCTGGATTGTCTTCGATGGACACGAAGACACCCTTCAATGGGACGAGCAGGCAATACCAGATAGTGACATAGGAGCCGTATCAGATGTTTGGGCCCTATCTGGATTTACTGCTGGAGGGGAGGCGAGGAACCAATTGGACATTTCAAGAGCGGATGTGGGGTCCAATGTAACATTGCAGTACACCACCTATGGATTCGGGGGTTTCGACTCCGACATGAATCCAATAATCACATCGACGGTTACAGAGGCAGAGGTGACTTACATGGGAAGACACAGGTGGGTCCCCGGCTTGCTATCCTCGGAATCATCACAAGCCGTTGTGATTGGAGAGGAAACTTACAAGCTTCTACTGGGGCCCACCGCTCTCAATGATTACACATCTAATCGCTGGTTCTTCGAACTTTGCGACCAGACCAATAAAGGCTGTAAAAACGCATTGAAGACCCTCGGAGTCGAGGTCTCCAACGGGGACGGCGTCGCATCGGCTAGTGACTGGGGGACTAATCACGAGGCCAATGAGCGTACGGGTGGGCTAATTTTTGGCACTCCAGGACTCCTAAGTCTACAATTCGTGGTCGCATCTTTGGCTTCCATAGCCTCAGCATTCGTATTCCTGTCGCTGGTTCTATCTCAGAGGAAAAAGGAACTGGCCATCCTCCAGGCGATTGGGGCGAGCCCCGCGCAGGTACTGCGTCTGGTTCTTTTTGAGATAATGGCAATACTTCTGGTCAGCATGGCACTGGGTGTTATCCTAGGACTGGCTATATCAGAAGCATTCAACGGTTTCTTCGGAGTATTTGGATTCATATTCCAGATATTCCTCGGTCAGAGCGCCCCAATAGACAGGGACTTAGTGTGGCCTTGGGCAGAGCTAATCTTCGTGAATGCTTCCGTTCTTGTCGCGGTAGTGATAGCTCTTCTGCTCACGACAAGGAGAGCATTGAAATCTGATTTGGCAATTGTATTGAAGGGAGAGTGAGACATGGAGGAGGGACTTACAATTCTTGAAGCCAAGAATATGTACCATATCTACGAGAGCATGAGCCTAGAAGGCAATGTTGTTGCACTGAGGGGGCTTAATGTAAGGATTAAGCAGGGTGAAGCAGTTGCCGTAATAGGCCCGTCTGGGTCTGGCAAGTCTACATTGTTGAAGTGTTTAGGTGGACTGATGAAGCCATCATCAGGTTCGGTCTCACTCGGTGGGAAGGAAATGATAAGAATGACCGGGACCGAACTAGTCAAACTCAGGCAGGAAACAGTTTCATTCATATTCCAAGACTCAAATCTGCTTCCAGATCTCAACGCTTTGGACAATGTTGCACAGCCACTGAGGCATCAGGGTGTCATGCCGGGGCCTGCGAGAGCCAAGGCAATGGAACTACTCGAGAGGCTGGCAATGGGGGATAGATGGATGGGTATGCCTGAGCAACTATCCGGAGGGGAGCAACAGCGAGTGGCAATCGCAAGGGCACTCATAACCAATCCAAAGCTTATCCTAGCAGACGAGCCAACAGGTGCATTAGACCCTATTACCAGCAGGGAGGTCCTTGAGCTGTTCGAGAGACTTCACGAAGAGGAGGACGTGGCATTCTTACTGGTTACTCATAACAGGGATGTGGCGTACTTCTGTGAGAGGTCTCTAGAGCTCAGAGAGGGCAGGTTCGTGGCTCAACATGGCACCGACTTTGATTTGTCTGATCTCTCTGAAACCAGGGAGCTAATAATTGATGATACAGGAACCATTACCTTACCTCCAGACCTACTGTTAAAGCTCGGAGGACCAGGGAGATTTGATGTTCCCAGTGTGGAAAGAGACTCTTTGAATCTAGAGAGAGTTGAGGACGAGAAGATAGAACTTGAGGCCAAGACCAAGAGGGAACTCGCACAGACTTGTCCTGCGTGTTTTCATGATTACAGTGATACGAAGGATCAGATTTGTCCTGAATGTGGATCAACAAGGCCTATTGTTCACACCTGAGGGAGCACAAACCTCTGTGGCTTTGCAATCCCTAGGTTTTTGGGAAGCTCCATTGTCGCAATAGGGAGCTCCACAGGAATCATCTCCTTACCTATTAGGGCAACTCTGCTCTCTCTTCTGTCTGAAAGGAGGCTCCTCCCAACGAGCGGGGCGAGCTTCTCCGAGAACTCGATTACCTCCTGATGGGTGGGCATATTCTCAACCGAAAGGTTGTTTCTGCTGTTACCCACATTGACATACCCCTTCGCCTCGATGAAATCGGGGTCAGCCAAATTATCCAGCCTCGCGTAGTCGTCGTGGAATCCTAGGGACTCATGTTTGATCAGGGTGTGTCTGCACACAGTCCTAGTATCCAAGCTAGGAAGTAACTCCAACGTCTCTTCCAATTTGTGAAAGGCGCCTTGATCGAACTTTGGCTTGCATAGCCTGTCAAATATCTCTTTGTTTGGCGCGTCCACTGAGACGTAGAGTTGCGTGGGCAGAGGATCTAATCTCTCTATAACCTTCGGAAGACTTCCATTTGTGACCAGAAATGTGGATGTCCCGTGATTGTGACATACCTCCAAGAACTCACCAAGCCTGGAATAAAGTGTCGGCTCACCATTCAACGAGATAGCTACGTGTTTGGGATTCTGTGCTTCCTGGAATTTTTCCATGTCAGTCTTTGGATTCCCACCGAAACCAGTCAAGAGCCTTCGATGCGCTTTCACAGACTCCAAGTAGAGCTCGTATGGGTCGTCATCAATCTTGTTCAAGGAGTCTGAATGTGGCTCCCTCCAACAGTAGGTGCACCCCAGGTTGCATGTGTCGACATTGGGTGCCATTTGCATACAGCCGTGACTCTCTATCCCGTAGAATGTTCCCTTGTAACAAGACCTATCGGCGATTAGGCTCTGCTTGGTCCAGTGACAGACCTTCACACCTCCGTGCTCGCCGACCAACTGATACCTCTGCTTCGAAAGCTTGGCAGCGATCCTAGGCTCTATCTTGGTCAATACGGTGTTTTGCATGTAAATCTCCACTCCTTATCCCACAGAGGGGACGTGTCGAGGCATCTCCGTAGGAGCGAGAGGATATCAATCCTCACTCGTACTTTATGCCAGTCCCATAGGCGTAAATCTCTACGCCCCTGACAGTATTCTTGCTCTTTGAGGACAGAGGTGTCATGCTTGCAGTATCGATTCTGACATTGATAACTTCGTCCCATCCTTCTGCCTCAGCTTCTTCACGCAACCTCTGCATTACCTCGGCTCTTCCTGCTGAGATTACCTTCTGGAAAACAGTAACACTGCCCCCAACCAGATTATTGATGAACCCGAGTACTAGATGCCAATGACTCGGTCCGAAGACACCATTGGCATGGACGAGTCCAGCACTGGATACATTCCTTCTGTAACCGCCATCAGTGGAATTAAGGATCTCTCTTCCCATCCTATTCCTGAGAGAAACCCTCCTTTGATTCGCCTCCTCATGCATCCTTTCCACTTTACCACCGCTGAAGACTGCGCCCCAGAGGAACATAACGGGCCATAAAAACATCCATAATATCCCAAAGAGAGATAGAAGGATGAAAGGAAGAAGGAGGATTAAGACAAGTGGAAAGCCCCCTCCTCCTTCAGCTTCCCCTTGAGCAACTACGTTTGTTGAAACTGCCACAAATCCCGTTAATGATAATATGAGGAATAATCTAACATTGTCCATTGAGGTTTTCATCCAAGCACCTCTATTCGTATTTCACTGCCGTACCGTAAGCAAAAAGCTCTGCGGCGCCAACAGTGATTGCGGATGTTGCAAACCGCACGTTAACAACTGCCGTTGCGCCTATTGACATTGCGTCAGCAACCATTCTCCCCACTGCCTCAGCTCTAGACTCCTGTAGCAATTCAGTGTATTGGGTCAACTCTCCGCCCACAATGTTCTTCAATCCCGCGAAGATGTCCTTGCCCACGTTTTTCGCTCTCACTGTCGACCCACTCACTACCCCCATTGTCTCTGTGATTATCTTTCCTGGAATCGTTTCTGTGTTAACCACCAATATACCATTCACTACTTGTTGCATGTAGTTTAATCCGGAGAGAGGGCTCTTCAATGTACTGGCGAATCCGTGTTAGTAGATCATTCTTGAAACACAATCTCCGGCTTGGATTTCGCAGATACCAAGGCTAAGACAGCCACAAGTAGCGCATTGCAAAATATTAGCTGTCCCCATCCAATTACGAGAGTTAGGTTTTCTATTAGAGACGTATTAATCATCTCGACCTCTCGATCACCAGTGGCAAAATCCGGCATAATTCCGATTCTAGTGAACATCCAGAACAGTCCAGCACCTCCTAGGAAATTTATCATTATCCAAAATCCCATCAGCTTAACCCCGAGCTCCCTTTCCCCTTTCCATAAAGTGATGGTACACATCAGCCCAACTAGAGCTAGGATGGCACTATGCAATCCTTGCATCTCCATAAGCCCCATCCTGTCTCTTATACACATCTGACGCTGCCGACGACATAACGGGTG
>CAXHBZ010000047.1:0-7346 GCA_964015215.1 uncultured Candidatus Poseidoniales archaeon
TCGTGGGCTCGGAGATGTGTATAAGAGACAGTCACGGCAGTGAGCAAGATATGGTATCGATTTCGGCAGGTCTTGAACTAGAATCAACACATCCAATATCTGCGGCAATTAGAGTGGCATCAGAGGAATCAGGATACCCACCCTACAACATCGATGATATTGAGACTCACCTCGGACTTGGGCTGAGTGGTAATCTGAACTCTTCGTTAGTTGCTGTAGGGAATTTGGAACTAATGAATAAATTTGATATCAAAATCTCAAGTGAGATCGTGGATGCAATATCCTCAGGAGCGAGAGAAGGAAATATGATAGTAATGGTTGCTAAAGATAAAAATGTCCTTGGTTGGATGGAAATTTCAGATAAAATCAGATCTAATTCCCGCTCTTCGATAAGGTATCTTCAGCAAAGAGGAATTGACGTCGTAATGCTCACAGGAGACCGCCATGAAGTCGCTGAGTCTGTAGCAGACTCCGTGGGAGTGAAAACGATTTTCTCAGAAGTGAAACCAGATGAGAAGGCGGAGCAAATTCGCCGACTAAAGAAGAGGGGGACGGTCGCGATGATTGGAGATGGAATCAATGATGCGGCGGCTTTGACAATCGCCGATGTCGGCATAGCGATGGGAGCTGGAAGCGAAATCGCTCTGGAAAGTGCGGACATTGTGTTAGTAAGGAACGATCTATCAGACGCAGTAGCTTCATTGGACCTTGGGCGTTCTACAATGGATAAGATAAGAAGTAACTTAGTTTGGGCATTCATGTACAATATAATAGGAATCCCGCTTGCTATGGGCGTTTTATTTCCATGGACGGGAATCCTATTGCCTCCTGCCTTTGCAGCGGCTGCAATGTCCCTTTCTTCTGTGAGTGTAGTAGCTAACTCGCTTCTTCTGAAGAGGTGGAAACCAAATATTCATTCTGGGTAATGCGACACTTAAAATCAGAGGGTAGTAAGGGATAATCATGGGAGAGAGGACCCACATAGTGGACATAACAGGGATGACATGCGCCGGGTGCTCAGGTAGGGTTTCGTCAGTATTGCTGGGCAATCCTAGAATTATCAAAGCGAATATTTCTCATGATTCTAACTCCGGTGTCATAATCGCCGATGAGAATATTTCCTCTCAAGAAATAATTAAAATTATTCAAAGCACTGGTTTTGAAGCAAGTGAAAAATAAGTGAGTGATAACATGAAACCCTATTCTGACTTAACAAATGGAATCGTGAAGTGGATTTCTGATTATGCTGAGGAGAATGAAATTTCGACTCTTGTAGTGGGAGTCTCAGGCGGAGTAGATTCTGCGGTCACATCGACTCTTTGCGCTAAAACCGGGTTGAGGACCATAGCACTTAGCATGCCAATTCATCAATTGAAATCACAAAATGATCTCTCAATATTACATTGTGATTGGTTGAAATCGAATTGGAAAAATGTTGAAACACATGTTGTCGATTTATCCGGGACATTTGACTCGATTTCTATCGCTTTGAAGTCTAAGGGAGACGGTGAGATGGCACTCGCCAACACCCGCGCAAGACTGAGAATGGCCACATTGTATGCTTTCGCCGCTTCAAATAATGGAATAGTGGTAGGTACAGGGAATAAGGTCGAGGACTTTGGAGTCGGGTTTTTCACTAAATACGGTGACGGAGGAGTGGACATCTCACCAATAGCTGATTTGTACAAATCGGAAGTTTTCTCTCTCGCTAACTCACTTGGAGTGATTCAAGAAATCCAAGAAGCCGCACCAAACGACGGACTGTGGGATGATGGCAGGACTGATGAGGAGCAAATAGGAGCCACCTACGACGAGCTAGAGTGGGCAATGAGGGAAATAGAGAGCCCGTCGGGATTGGAGCCCAATCATAGGCAGAAACAAGTGATGGAGATATACTTGCGACTCAACAAAATCAATTCACACAAGATGAATCCAATCCCTTTGTTCAAAAAATCAGACCGCTGACTTAAATTATTATCTAGCTTTAGGCATTATCATGAGTGATGGAACGTACATACAAACAAGCTATGCGGACAGCAATCAACTAATGGCTGTAGAATTTGATAGTAAGATTATCATTTACTGGTGGATGGCAGCAAATTTTGGACTCTTGATGTCAGTGGTGGGAATCATACTGATGCCGATCTGGATACCTTTCGGATGGCTTGTTCACAAGAAACAGTATGATCACATGAGTGGAGCGCTGACTGACCGCTCAATTAACATGCGGATGGGGTGGCTATTCAAGAAGCAACAAAATATCGCTTTAGATAAGCTGACTGATGTTTCTATTCATGAAGGGCCAATTCTGAGCGCCTTTGGGGTAGTTAGGATGCAGTTCGAGACAGCGGGCGCGGCTCCTTTCATACTAACTGGTGTGAAAAATGCGAATCAGTTCAGAGACCTTGTCCTTAAACAAAGAGATTCCCTCACAGCATCTCCCAGAAGCGTCGCTCCCCAAGAAGGGTCAAATGATGTTCTAATTGAGATTAGAGACATCCTGTCTAAGATTGAGTCTAAGCTCTCCAATGAGTAATTCATATGCCGGACGTGGCCTTCATCCTCGTGTACCAGGGCCAGACCGTGGGATGACTCTCGACAATATCGAAACCGTACAGTCCTTCCATGGATCTTAATATTCCAAAATTCGCATAGTCTGCTCCATTGGGGATTTTCCCCCCAAAAAAGTCACTCTTTATTCCACTTGACATATGGTCTAGTTGGGATTTGAGATTTTCTCGAGGGGGGAGATCAAACATTTTTGCTCTAGATTTGCCGACCATCCTCATGATGATTCCACCTACCCACTTGTTGATCAGGCGTGTTCCGAAAGAAAACTTATCCACTCTGGTAACATAATCCAAGGCTTGGAGGGAAGTCCTGTATGACTTGTAAATCACCGCAACTATCGATTTTCCAAGAATCAAATTGGAAAAGTCCATCCACTCATCCTGTTCTTTATCCTCTCCCATCCTCGGGAATTCATTTGTTCCGTTCTCATCAATGTAATGTAGAATGTAGTTTGAGTCATTTACTTGAGTCCCATCCTTGTCGACGAAGACTGGGACTGCACTCCAGTCAGACCACTTCAGCTGTGTTTTAAAGGTCGGATCAACCTCTACTTTGGAGTATTCTATCCCCCTAGTCCCAAGAAGGGCTTTGACTTTGAAGCAGAACGGACAAGTTTCGAAACAATACATTGTCGGGAGACCGTTGACAACTCTGTCTGGAACAAGTTTCTCTTGTACTCCGGAGGTAGGCTCTGGTACAACCATATCTTCATCTGTCTCTTCAGCATTCAAATCAATCACTCCGTGTTATCCGACACCAAAGAAGACTCTAAGGTTTCTCTAAACAAATCTACAGATTTTCCACAGCTTTCTAACTCATCGGCATCGATCAAAACCTCCAAAGTACCGCCACGATCGACTACAACGCACGGAGTTTTTCCACTGGTAACCTTTTCCAAATCTGGGAACTGCTCATTTAGATGCAACAGCTCAATTTCAAAATCCAAATCGGAAGCCATCTGCCTCCATTTCTTCTTCAGAGACACTCCTCTGTGGGTGATGTCACACAGGGCGCAATGAGCAGTTCCTCTGATTTTTCCCCAAACATAAGACAGCTCTCCAATCAATCCTCCATCTGCGTGATAAATGCCGTATGCCTTCTCAATTCCCATGTACTCTCGACTCCAATTGCGATGTGGCTAAAGTGTGTAGTTCATAATATGGAGTTCCCCTCCACGAGCCACATCATTTTACAACAAGAAGTGCCACGTTTTTACACCAATCTTGAAGTGGTTCCTAGGTAGTCCGTATGCGTGGACGTCCCGGAAGAATTGACCTCGATGCTTGACGGCGACCACGGTCCTACCAAACAGAAAGCGGCGAGGCTGGTGGTTGATCTCGCGTCAACCGCAGGCGCCACGGAATTCATCAGAGTGTCCCACGCTCATGTATCAGGTGTCAGCGTGATTACGGGTGGGCACGGCCTCAGGAGATTCCTGGCCGATCTGTCTGGTGATCCGAACGGGAAGGTTGCAATCACAACCACTCTCAACTCAGCTGGGTGCGACCATGAGAAAATGGATGAAATGGACATAGACTATCCAGATTTTCTGGAGCAACAGTTCGAGATTGTTCAGTCGTATTCCGAGTTGGGAATTGATGCCACCCTTTCTTGCACTCCATATGACAGGGGCGAGGAATCCAGGGAAGGAATAGGGTCATGGGCCGAGTCAAATGCAGTATGCTTCTCAAATTCATATACCTCCTTGATAACCAACAGAGAATCTGGCCTCTCAGCACTTGCCACTGCACTAACTGGATGGGCACCAAGATGGGGGCTCCATTTGGCGAAAAACAGAGTACCGAACATACTAGTTCATGTGGAATGTGAAATGGATAATATGACAGATTGGAGCATTCTAGGGGATTGGATTGGAAAGCAAATCCAACCAGAATGGAAACTCCCGTGGGGCCCCATGCCAAGAATCATAGGTCTCCCAAATGGCACGTTTGAAATGAAAAAGGCATTGACTGCAGCTGCCGCGAATTATGGCTGTCCGATGCTATGGGCTGATGGCCTTACAAAAGAGGCCCCGACAATGGAAAATATACAAGGGACCCTTTATTTCAAAAAGTCAGATCTACATGGAAGATATCGTGATTTATCCCCAAAGGGAATAGTGGATCTCGTTGTGATCGGATGCCCCCAGGCCAGTGTTGGGGAGGCTCGGGCCACTGCAGCATTTATGCGCTCAAGGATGGAACTCGGCGAAAGAATCCAAAATCAACGACTCTGGGTATTCATGAGTTCTCACAACTATGAGATAGTTGAGGCAGATGGGACCTTAGACATCCTAGAGGAGGGAGGTGCATTGGTTCTCAAGGACACTTGCCCAGAGGTCACCCCATACAACCGGGCAAACTACAACCATCTGCTAACAAACTCACTCAAAGCCGAGCATTATCTTACCAGCGGCCTGAATAAGATGCCAACTAGTGTTGCAACGATTGAGGAATGCGTTGCACACGCATTCGATTCTAGCTTGTTGTCCGCTCCAAGGCCAAAATTAGAGTCGGGGAATGTGAAGATGATGCTCACTGCAAAGTCCAAAGCAACTGGATATTTTGAATCAAGTGGACTGGGAATACCCAGTCAGGAAGAATGGTCGATTAGAGGGAGGGCATTGGTAACGGACGTCCCAATTACATACCTTGGTTACGTCAACAGGGACTCTGGGGTAATCGAGGAGCCGGGTCATCCATTAGATGGGATTCCGATAGAAAATACGGTGTTGATATATCCGAAAGGTTCGGGGTCAACTGTTGCTCCTTTTGTACTGATGGGGTTGATTTACACTGGAAGGGGCCCACTGGCCATTATCAATAGCGATGTCTGTCCCTTAACACTCCCAGCGGCTTCCTTGCTGGGTACTCCCTATGCTCATAGCTTCGACGAAGATCCAATTATGAATATAAATTCAGGTGATTTAGTTCAGATGAAGTTAAGTGGTGGAAAAACAACCATCCAAGTAATCTCGAGAAACGGTGAGGATTAATGATAATCGATTGTCATGGGTTGATTTTATGAGATCCGAACCAGAGCCGTGCAGGGCCCAAGATTGGGGAAAATTTGAGATATCAAGTCGAGATGGAGGCGCTAGAATAGGAAAGTTTCACACACATCATGGGGTGATTACCACCCCAATGCTTCTCCCTGTGGTAAATCCGAATTTACGTACCATCGAGCCTAGGGAAATGTGGGAAAAGTATGGAGTAGAGGCTTTGATTACCAATTCTTATGTTATCTGGAAACATGAAAAACTTAGCATTCCAGCTAAGCAAGAAGGCATCCACAAACTCCTGGACTTCCCCGGTGCAATAGTCACTGATTCAGGAACTTTCCAATCCTATGTCTACGGAGACGTGGAGGTATCTCCCTCGGAAATTGTCGCATTTCAGAGAGAAATTGGTGTTGATGTCGGAACGATGCTTGATGTATTTGGAAGGCCTGAATTGAGTAGGGAAGAAACTGAGAATTCAGTCATTGAAACTTACAACAGAGTACCACAATCACTCTCAGAAGCCGGGGATTCAATATTGCTCAATGGTCCAATTCAGGGGGGACTGTATCTGGATCTGAGGGCTAAATCCGCAGAGTTGATGAGTCGAGGGGATGAATCAGGCTCAACATTCGCCATACATCCGATTGGCGGAATAGTTCCACTTATGGAGAAACAGAGGTACAAAGAACTCTTTTCGATTATTTTGGCTGCAAAATCCCAGATTCCTCCGAACAAACCAATTCACATGTTCGGTTGTGGTCATCCCTTGCTTTTCCCACTTTCAGTAGCCCTAGGAGTTGATTTTTTCGATAGTGCGGCCTATGCCTTGTTTGCCCGGGATGACAGAATACTCACACCTGAAGGTACTGTTAGGGTTCAAGGATTAATGGAATGGCCAATATCTTCAGAAGCATTACATGGCACGAGTCCAAGTCAAGTTCTTTCAATGTCAAAGGAGGAAAGATCGGTTATTTTAGCCAAGCATAATCTAGAGATTACCCAATCAGAACTTTCCAGATGTAGAGAAGCAATCAGGAACGGCTCAATTTGGAAGTTAGCCGAGGTTAGAAGCCACGCTTCCCCGAGACTTAGGGAAGCGTTTGAATGGGTCATCGATCAACTAGAGCAACTAGAAGAAACAGAAGTGGGGACATCTCTGTTAGACATCATGGCATCAACCAACCCAATCAGGAAGGGTGGAGAGCCAATATCTGATGATATTGATTACAGGCCACATATTTTACATTTAATGGCCATTATCTCTCTCAGATGGAGGCCTCCAGGATCGTGGTGGGATGGTAGCTCTGGGCCCGTTGAGAGGGTTCTGATATTGGACAACTGCCCTCCTCCTTGGAGAGAAATGGCCATGGGCACTATCATCAATCATCTCCTTGATTGTCCACAAACTGTGGTGTTAATATCAACTCCACTCGGACCTGTTCCGTATTCTTTCGAAGACGTCTCCCCGTTCTGTCATCTGGATGGTCCTGACAATATTTGGAAGGGCCTGACCGATCAAACTAATTCCTCAGAAGAAATCTCGTACTTAGGTTTGGAAGGCCTAGAGATAGTTATCTCCAAGTCACCCGAGGTTCTCGAAAATTTTTCTCCAGAAATTGAAAAGATTAGATCATGGTTAGATAGATGTTCAGTTGTAGACAAGCTCTCCGCTTTTTGCGCCACCCATCCATTCAAACTGTGCAAAATCACCGATTCCATGGAAGTGAGACTGTCTCTTATACACATCTGACGCTGCCGACGACATAACGGGTGT
>CAXHBZ010000048.1:0-7210 GCA_964015215.1 uncultured Candidatus Poseidoniales archaeon
ACCCGTTATGTCGTCGGCAGCGTCAGATGTGTATAAGAGACAGACATTACTGCTACCAGAAGGGTGTAGGGGTCTTTGTGGTCCAGTGGAACGGGAATCTCAGGATAGAAGGAGTCCAATAACCGACCTATCTTTTTGGCTTTCTCCAGTCTTCTCACTGATCTTCCACCCTACCTGACCTCATGCCAAATATGAACGCTATCACCAAGCAGAACAGAGGAACCCCATAGCAAGGGATGTACATCCAAGTTTCCCACTCGGTGGAGTCAGATGTTCCTCCTCCAGTAAGAAGATATGCGAGGAAACCCAGTATGAACGCCGGAAGAGTAGCAATTAGGGCTAGTGTCAACCCGCGGATCACTCCCATGCCCCGCCGTCGTGGCTCACCTTTGTTGAAGGTTCGTTATGTTCCGTGTGAGAGGCAAACACCCCCAACCCTCACAAGTATTGGCTTCTCAGCTGATTCGTGACAAGCGGACTGGTTGAGGCCATTGAGGCCATCTCATTGAGCATGTGTGGATTGGCCGTTATCCTATGGATGTCAATTGGCACATTCTCGAGAAGTACGAGGGGAGAGGTTTTCGCTCAGAGAACCATAGCTACCCTGTGTGTGACTGCGGCTCTTCTGCTAACCGTGTTTAATTTCATGGGAGGAGAATTATGGGGGTCAGGAAATGTCGCGCTCCCAATGGCACTAGTAGCAGTTGTTGTGGCGATATCTGCATCCTTGAACTTGAAGGGAAAGGACGTTCAAGGGGAGACTAATCCTCACCAAATAATGAAAATGAGGAAGGAGGAGCGCTAAGACTCTCCTCCAATCTTATCATCAATGAATGCCCTCATGTAGGCTGGTAGTTCTCCGTTGACGAATATAACGTCATTAACTTGGTCCAGCTTCATCAAAGAGTAGTAGATTTGCATTGCTGTCATTGGAGTAGCGCTACATCCAGTGCACCCTCCCTCGAGGGATATGGAAATCACTCCCCCTGTGGTGTCGATTACGTTTACAACGCCATCATGGGCATCGAGAACAGCTTGGACAGGCCCCACAGAATCGAGGATAACCTGCTTGTCTACCATACCGGCTCGTGTCCCTGTACCAGCGGGAGCCTTTCAAACAATCGCTTCTTCCGTGTATCGTGAAACGCGCCACACGGGTCCTTCTACTTGACCTCCTAGTCGAAAGATCTGAGTTCGGACATGGAGGAAATCAAGAGATCATACAGCCAATCTCAGAATTTGGAGATGTGGATGTATTTCTCCTAACACCTCAAATGCAATCACTCGAATCAGGAGTTAATGCGGCGAGTAGAGGGCTATTCTTTCTCAGCCGTACGGATGTCCCAAAATGGGATGAAGAATTTGAATTTTGGGAGAACTGTGAGGTCCCAATGGGTGATAATGTAGCTAGATTTTCAAGAATCGCTTTGCCGTCCGGACTGGATGACGATGGGATGCTCCATTGGTTGAATAACATCAATGTGGATGCAGTGGTTTGCTCTGGTTCCAGAAAAAACGTTACTACCTGGGAGGAGTGGATGGACAGTGCAGCATCTCTGATGAGGGTTGCATCGACCTCTGGTTCCCCTACCTTGGGAATTTGTTTTGGGCATCAGCTACTTTGCAAGTCACTTGGTTCAGAAGTCACCCGAGCGGAAAAAATGTCAAGTGGAGTTTGGGAGATGATATTGAACAAAGATGGCATGTGTGACGAATTGTTCGAGACGAGATGGGAAAGTGGCAGAGGGCCAGAGGTGGTATACTCCCATCAGGATCATGTGATTACAGTTCCTGATAATTGTATCCTTCTGGGATCGGCCGAACATAATACAGTTACTGCAGTGAGGATAGTAGACTCACGGGATAAGAAGATGCCAGCCTGGGGAGTACAGTTTCACCCTGAGGCAGCAAGACACAGGATTGAGAGGGCATACAAATGGGGACACATTAGCCAAGAAGAGATGCTGACCCTAACGAAGGATCACGATGGGGCCGGGGTGCTGGAGTCTTTTGCAAATGTCGTGATAAGACACATGTCCTAGTTTTCACTTATTGTCTTATTTTACGGCTTGAATTATAAGTGGGACTTTTGTCGCGGGACCGATACGGGTTGATACCATATGGAAGGAGATACACTAGGAACAATTGGAATGGGAGTGGGAATATTTGGCTTGCTCGTCGCATTCATGCTTTACAGAAAGGTCGATTCAATAGAGATTGAGAACAAGACGGTAGCGACCATAACTGGGAGGATTCAGGATGGAGCTATGGCCTTCCTAATGGCCGAGTACAAGATGCTAGCTGTCTTCATTGCCATAGTATCGGCGCTGCTGTTCGTCGGTGGTGAATCGAACGGCCTTGGTTTCGAAACCATGGTTGCATTCATCATTGGTGCTTTCTGTAGCGTTGCTGCTGGTTTCAGTGGCATGCAGTCCGCTACGAGTGCGAATGGGCGGACTGCTCAAGCGGCTGCAACCGGAGGCCAAGCGGCCGCGCTCACTACTTCCTACAACGGTGGCGCTGTCATGGGACTTGCCGTTGGTGGACTAGGGCTATTCGGGATTTCGCTCATGTATTTCCTGACTGGCCCTTCTGACGGTGATGGATTCCTAACAGTCAGCAACATTGCTGGATTCGGAATGGGGGCTTCTTCTATTGCCCTCTTCGCAAGAGTCGGTGGTGGAATTTACACAAAAGCGGCTGATGTTGGAGCGGACCTCGTGGGAAAAGTGGAAGCTGGAATTCCAGAGGATGACCCCAGAAACCCAGGAGTGATCGCTGACAACGTTGGTGACAACGTCGGAGACGTAGCCGGCATGGGTGCGGACATCTTCGAATCTTTCGTCGGAAGCATCATCGCCGCAATGGTGATCGCGGCGGCCAGCTCGGAGACTCTAGGTGACGAATATCTGATGATTCCGATCGTTCTGGCAGTTGTTGGCTACATAGCATCCATCATCGGGGTCTTTTCGATTGCTTTGATGAAGAACATGGACCCCGGTGCTGCATTACGAAACACGACCTTCATTGGCGCTGCGTTGTTCATAGGCGGAGGATTCTTTGCTCTGTCCTATCTCGACTTGGAGACCAAGGTGATTTACGCTGTGGCAATCGGATCCCTAGTGGGAATTCTCATTGGTTTAGTTACCGAATACTACACAGGAATAGAGCCGGTTTTCGGTATCGAGGTTCAAGCTATACCCTACATAGGAGAGGCGTCAAAGACTGGGAGTGCCACAAATGCAATCGCCGGACTTGCTGTTGGTATGCAATCCGTGTTCATCCCAGTATTGCTAATGGCGGCCGGTATCTATGGCGCAAATGAGGTAATGGGAGGCGGTGATGCCGGGCTGTATGGTATAGCAATGGCAGCCATGGGAATGCTTGGAACGGTTGGAGTAACGATGACTGTGGATGCATACGGTCCTGTGGCGGACAACGCAGGAGGAATTGCAGAAATGTCAGGCTTAGGCAAGGAAGTCCGAGATATCACAGATGGATTGGACTCAATTGGAAATACAACCGCCGCGATCGGCAAGGGATTTGCTATAGGCAGTGCAGCATTAACTGCACTGGCACTGTTCGCAGCATACAAGACCAGTGCCGGACTTGAAGCAGCGGAACTATCTCTTACTGAACCGGACGTTGTTATAGGACTACTAATCGGTGGCGCACTTCCATTCGTAGTTGCAGCTATGACAATGAAATCTGTCGGACGTGCAGCAGAAGACATGATTACTGAAATTCGCAGACAATTCAGGGAGATTGAGGGGCTATTGGAGGGTCGAGAGGGAGTAGAGCCAGACAGTGCTACTTGCGTCGACATCTCTACTCAAGCGGCCCTTCGTGAGATGGTTTTACCGGGATTAGTAGCAATATTGAGTCCAGTGATAATCGGTATGTCTCTCGGCCCAGCGGCTCTAGGAGGAACTCTAGCTGGCGCGACAGCCACAGGAGTCCTGATGGCACTATTCATGGCAAATGCAGGAGGTGCTTGGGACAACGCCAAGAAGGCGATCGAACAAGGAGAGATTCCAGGGGCCGAGAAAGGAGATGAGGCACATTCAGCCGCCGTCGTCGGGGACACAATAGGGGACCCATTCAAGGATACAAGTGGCCCATCCCTAAATATCCTGATCAAGTTGATGTCGATAGTATCAGTCGTCATCGCTGGATTACTGTGATTTCCAAAGCGTCAGTCTCTTGACTGTAGCCCCTTTCGCATGGTCATGAAAGCCAAGCCTGCTATTGGCATGGCTTGTTTGATGACGATGTGTATTCTCTCTGGTTGTATCGAAACAGGCGATTCTGGACAGTCGGAGCAATCTTCGGATAGCAACATGGCTCTTCCAGAGTGGGAAGTTGGCAATAATTGGCTGTACACATTTATCACTCCACAATTCGGAGAAGACAGCGCGAGGCTGGTCGTCGCAGAAATTGATAACGAATCTGGGGATTACCAAGTAGGAATTTCTTCCGAGAGGGAGGCCCAAAGACACGCGGTAATCAATCATAATCCATTTCTTGGCAGAATGACAATTGATGGATTATCCGTATATGAAAATGGGGAACCACAACAGGTATTCTCCTTTCCATGGGAAACTGGCGACGTATGGTCTTTCACCCTATTCGGACAAGAGTGGAGTGCCACTACTATTTCTGTGAATAATGGAAATGCAAGAGTCAGTGCGGATTCCTCTGAAGGTCATCAATTGCAATACACATTCAGCGGGAGTGATGGTTTCCTTGAAAGGCTAGTTTGGGAAGACTCAGATGGGCGAAATCAATTACGGATGGACTTGAATGTCGCAAGATCGAACTACCAAGGAGATGTGTTCTTCTACAGGGCCAGGGATCTGATAGACAGACTGTATGAGGAGAACGATCAGGAGATTTATGATTCATTTTTCGATGATGGACACCCCTCGGAGGGAGATTGGGATACCTTAGTTTGGTACCTCGATGTGGAGATTGCATCTAATGGGGCGTCCTCTGGATCCCTGACTATGAAGGATCATGCCGGGGCTTCCCCACTTACACGAGCTTGGGGCTCTGGAGCGACTGAAAAGGGAGCAATAGGTACTATACCCTCAAACTCGGGAGAGTACTCACTAACAGTAACCGTTCGTGGCCAATCATCCTACATCCATCTCAAGGTTGCCGGGGCGCTGGTTTTCCAATGGAATCTGTGAGGGATTTGATGAGCAAGGGTACGCTCATTATGATGCACGGAATGACTGGCACATCTGGGAAGATGGAGGAGCTTGCAAGGAAGCTGACTCCTGATGGATGGTCGACGTTGTGTCCGCAGGCGAAAATCAGACACCCCACGAGAGGGGGTTTTGCATGGTGGCTTTTCGGGGAAGGAGTCACTGAGGAGGAGTCAATGTCCCAAATGGAAGAGTCATTATCAGAAATCTTGGAGAAATTACCTGACGGTCCGATAATTGTTGGTGGCTTCTCACAGGGCGGTGCGATGGCATCGGCCTTACTTGAGACTGAGGCTAGTAATTCAATAGTCGGACTGATATTGATTGCCACAAAAACAGCTAGGCCTAATGAATTGAGAGGTACACTTCCATTCCTTAAGCCAAGACCTGTTATATGGATGCACGGAGAACGCGATCATTTGGTTCCACTTGATGTAGGAATTGAACATATCGAAATCTTTGAACAATCCGGTTGGCCTGTGACTAGGTTGAAGCATGGAAAGGGGCACATGGTTAATCTAAAACAATTCGAGCAGATGCGTGAGCAGGTCTCTATGATTGCAAAAAAATCTCATAGATAGTCAATCAGATGATCGGAGCCCCCGACAAATATCGGCGAATCCTGCCTTAAATCAAAAACTACCGGGACCGTTCTATGGCCCGTCTCGGAAATGATCTTCTGTCTGAGGCCCTCATAGTGGTCCAAATTAATCTCGGTGTATGTTAGGTTGTTTGCTTCAAGGGTTCGAGCAGCCCTGGTACAGTATGGACAAATTGTCTGACTAAAGAATAGAAAGTCCGTATTTGCGGACCCTAGGTGTTCAAGCAGGGACGACATCTGGTTCGCCTTCCTCCCACCATACCTCAGAAGCTTCTCCCAAGTCTCCTCCATAATCCTCTTCTTCATCATCACCTAGTCTACCTTCCAAAACCCTATCACATTCATCTGGGTCTATGAAGACCAAGAACCAGACCGTAATTAGAGTCAAACCAGCCCCAAGGTAAAGTGCTGAGATGTAATCAATTATCTCGACCATCGTTCCTGTGAATTGGTATGCGACGACTGCTGATAGGTTGAACATCGACATGTAAGCAGTAAACTGAGTTCCACCTGCCTTGCTGTATGTTAGCCTCATGGATACGGAGATGATGCATATCCACGCAACTCCTGTGACAATAGCCCTGAGACACAGGTAGACAGTCATGATAGTGGTATTGCCCCAATAGGGATTTAGCATGGCGAGTCCGGCGTTACCTAGGGCAAGTAGGCTGAAGCCAACCATAGCGACCTCCCGGACACCAAACTTGTCCCCAAGGAATCCCCCTAGGATCTGTCCTCCCATCAAGAAAAGGATGACTACGCCTCCCATGATTCCATTGTACTTCGTCTGCGACCAACCAGCCTCATTGATGAAGATATCAACCACGATTGGATCCACGAAGACGTACATCTCCGATAGGAGGCAGAGGAAAATGAGCAGGAATGATGATCTCAGGGAGAATCCCTTGACTATGTTGTAGGCCGGAACTGCAAGCCCGGCCCTGGAAGATTCTCTGAATGGATTCGGGATTTTGAATTCTGAGATTGCTGGTAAAAGAAACCTACCTGCCAAAATTCCTGTCAAAGAAAGAAGGAAAGCGTACCATCCAACACTCTTGAGCGGTGATGCGAGGGTGTTGAACACTTCCTCATTCGAGACTAGATGAATTATCCCTAGTGCACCGCCGATTAACATAAATGCTATACTGGCCCATAGAAGAGCTGCGACACCCTGAATCTGCTCTCCGTAAAGATTCCGAGAGACCCAAGAAGCGACTCTGAAATCATCCTCCAGATCCTCCTCCCATGGCAATTCATCATCCATCTGAATTGACTCTTCCTCTTCTGATTCTGGCTCCTCCCAAAGGCTCTTTCTAGTGGACGAACTCTGCCATGGGAAAAGACGGTCTCCGGGTCTTTCCCTCAGGAAAAGAGGCAAGCACATTATCAAAGCAAGGAG
>CAXHBZ010000049.1:0-7092 GCA_964015215.1 uncultured Candidatus Poseidoniales archaeon
CGTTGAATCAGCGTTGCAAGGGAGCAGGAGAGACCTATCACGATTACTCTCATTGATTGAAAAAGGAGAAGAGGTCGTAATTCCCGATAGAAAATATGAGGCAGAATCTATGGTTGTGGGCATAACTGGCCCTCCTGGCGTAGGAAAGTCAACTTTGGTTGGCAGGATAATCAGCTATTGGAAGAATGAAGGCAAGAAAGTCGCTGTGTTGGCCATAGACCCATCGTCACCACGTACTGGTGGGGCTTTATTGGGTGACAGAATAAGGATGGATTCTGCTAATTCGGGGGAGCATGTTTTCGTCAGATCACTCTCCACGCGTGGATCCCCCGGGGGAATTTCCGCATCTCTTTCATCCATGGTAAAATTACTTGCAAGTTGCGGGTGGGAAAAAATCATCATAGAAACCGTTGGTTCAGGGCAATCAGAGACAAGAATAGTGGCATTCGCCGATAAGATAATTCTAGTTGATGGCCCAGATAGGGGCGACATAGTTCAGGCTGAAAAGGCTGGAATAATTGAGTTGGCTGATTTGGTGGTCGTGAATAAATCAGATTTGCCCGGCGCCCTTACGGTAGCCGAAAATATTAGGTCAGCGTTCTCTTTCAGCAATGAAGACGACGCTCCTGATGTACTGTTAGTGTCCGCAGAGAAGAACGATGGAATACAAGAAATGATGCGAATTATACAACATTCCAACTCACCTATGTGGAGAAGTAGAATAAAAATTCGAGAGAGGCTCCTATCATTATGGGGCCATCGCTTACTGTCCTCTCCCCTGCTAACTCAGGTTATCGATGATGTAGAGACCGGAAGTATTTCACTGGAAGACGGTTTGGAAATTTTATTCGGGTGACAATGTGAATGATCTTGTGAATGAATTTGAAACGGATCATGTTAAGCATTCTATCGGCGGATTTGGGGGACATGCACTGAGAAGGGCCACACACATGATAATGGCCTTGATACCTCTAATTTACTATTCACGCGGTGAAGTATTGGCGGACTATGCAGGACTAAGTCCTGAGCAGTTGGTTAGTTCAGTAGTCATGACGATTCTAATACTAGAAGGAATTAGATTAAAACTCGGAATCGTGATAATTGGTCAGAGGGAATACGAGGCTCAACAGATTTCCGCACTGGCTTGGGGGGGTTTCGCAGTTGCATTAGCTTTGTTGATTTCTCCTGACGATGGAAAAACCGGCCTAGAGGCCGGGCTATATGGAATTCCCATAATCTTCGGTTTAACCTTCGTAGACCCAATAATGGGCGAGATAAAAAGGAAGAAAAGGGACTTGAAAATGGCGATTTACATAGGTCTGATAACTTCATACACTGTTTGGATCGGATGTCATTTTTGGATTGGCACACCTATTCTTGCTTCAATACTGCTGGCCCCCCTTACCGTAGCCGGAGAAGTTCCGAAATTAAGGTACATAGATGATAATGCAACGATGGTCCTCTTCCCCCTATCAGCGCTGGTTATACTACTTCCATTCCTATGATGGAAGGATGAACCCGGGTTATGTTTACATTCAAATCTGGTTTGGGCGCTACATGAGCGAAGGGAATGACGATGAACTCAATCAATCAACATATGTCATGGTCTGGGCTATAGCTTCTCTAGCCTCATTGGCAATATTCGTAATCTACTTCTGATCCGATGGACTCCATTTCTAGAAGCTGGATTTTCTTTCCTATCCCTCCCCTGGCTGAATATCCCCCAATACTCCCATTCGAACATATTACTCTATGACACGGAATGTCCGGGGCGTATGGATTGGCCGCGCATGCGTTTGCCACAGCTCGGTACGATAGAGGCTTTCCGATAGCCTCTGCCAATTGTTTGTAAGTCCTCACCTCCCCATATGGGATCGTAAGTATCTCGTTCCAGACCAATTTCTGAAAATCGGTTCCCTGCATATTATTCAAGTTCTTCATCTGGAGCCTCATGCCTGTAACCTTCGTCCATGCCCACTATCTCGTAATTTGAAGGGAATAGGGCAATGGCTACGCCTCCAATCATACAACCTAGTCCCAGAAGAAACTGTCCTGTGATCATCATTTCTAATGCAATGGCAACCAAGACCAACCCTCCTATGTTTGATATCCAGACTAAATTCTTGAAAGTAGAGAGTGACACTCCAGTAGTCCTATCGGTCCGCTTAGGGCCAAACTCAGCTCCAAACCTGATTGGGTCATCCTTACTCACTGAATCACCTGTCAATCATTAGAATAGCATCCGTTGGGCATGCCAATACGCACAATTGGCAACCAGTGCAGGAATCCCTCAAGATTTCCGCCTTTCTATTTACTTCTATATTCAATATCGGGCTCGCTAGTGGCGTGTCATACAGCTCAATCGCGTTATCATCACATACAAGTGTACACTGGTCACATCCTATGCATTGCTCGGCTTTGACCCAAGCCACTGCGTCTTCTCCACCCTTCAATTTGGCCTGGTCCTCAGATTTCCTAGCATCTAGAAGCATTCTGATCCGACGTTGTTCGGTTTTTCTCCTAGCCAGCAAATCTTGAATATTTGTCAAGCCATACCCCTCCTAGGACCTTCTTTCAATAACCCGTACCATGCATCACTAATTTAACCATGTTTCAGTAGCGAGTGTCATGGTAGCCAACGACCAGCCTTGGTTCCTAGATCCGCTCAACATATTGGGGCTTCTTCAAGGAGCAATAATTTGGTCCGCCATGACCCTTTTTATCTCTATCGAGATTGCCTGGATTTCCCTCGCATGCGGAGGTCTCATTGGACTATTTCTCTGGTTAACAGCCCTCGGTTATCAGAGATATGGCGTAGCCAGATTCACACTGTATGGGATTATTTTCAATGCCATTCTTTCGACGTACTCGGCATGGCTGGCCTTTTTTTGACTCACTTTCTTCCTGCTTCTACCTGCCTAGCTAGGAAACTCACAACATCCAGAATCTCAAAGTCATGCTTTGGGTCTCCTTCAAACTTGAGACACTCAAAGTGTGAAACACACTTAGGACAGGATGTTAGCATAATATCGGCCCCCGTGGCATTTACCTCCTCAAACCTCTGGACTCTGAGGGCCCTGCTATTTTCGTTACAACTCATCATGCTGGAAACTCCACAGCATAGTGCATCCTCTCCATGATGTTCCATCTCCACTAGGTCAACTCCATCTACACCTGAAATTAGATCCCTGGGCTGGTCATAGATATTCATCTGCCTACCCAGTCTGCATGGGTCGTGGAAAGTCACTGTGACATCTTCCTCAGATTTCAGATTCATGTCAAAGCCATTCTCCACAAGGAACTCAGTGGTATGCATAACTTTCATCTCTTCCAGCTCATAGTCCATCGCAAATGTTCTGAAGCACTCAGCACAGGACGTGACCAGAGTATCAATCCCACTTTCGCCTAACTTCTTCTGATTGTATGTCTTCAGCTTCTCGAAAACCTCAGTCATCCCTTGCCATTTCTGATCATGCCCGCAGCACTTCAGGAAGTCCCTTCCTAAGTATGTAACATCCTCTCCCATTTCCTCAAATAACGTAAATGCAGATGTAGTGGCATCACCAAGATTCATCGTACCTTGATTGACGTGACTGAATATCATCTCTTGGTCGAGGTAGTCTACGCAACCTGGGTAGTATCCGATGTTTGAATCAATGGGGTAGTCCTCTACTGACATGAAATCTTCATCAGCGTCCTCTTCCGCTTCAGCCGCTAAAACTGCTTGTAGTACTGTGTGAGGAATCTCTGCCGCGGGAGGGCCTCCAACAATCATGTTCCTCCTTATGTCCACATATGAATCGTAATCCACCAACTGCGGACAGGCATTTGTGCATGCTGAACAGGTCAAGCAGGAATAAAGTGGTACACCGTCATCCTCATTGTTCCAAGTGTTGTAGATGATGTTCAGCTTGTCTCCTGAGTTGAAGAGTCTTACCGGGCAAGCGTCGTCACAAAGATCGCAACCATAACACTTGTTCATTTCATACTCATATCCTCGGGCCATGCTCCTCATCAGCATGAAGACTAATGCCCCAACTCCTAGACAAGGCACAAACAAGGAGTAAATCAGTTTGGCATCCAGACTCTTAGGATTTTTATGGTAAGTCGGGTTTTCCATGTACATTGAGGACATTGTCTCCAAATCCATTGTCGACTCGGATCTAACAAGGGCAGTACCATCCTCATTCAGAAGTAACGGCTGATAGGAAACTACAGAAAAGCTTGCGATGACTTCTACTGAGTTGTTAATTCCCTGTGATGTGGTTTGGAAATCCACGGTGTATGTTTGACCCGAGTTTAGGTATATGCTTTCAGAAACACAACCATTGGTTCTCCAAAGCTCAGATCCAGCAGAGTCAGTAAGCACGAGACTCTGAGTATGTGTCCCTGCCGATCTTACCGATGTTCTGAACAGGCAACCAATGTCAGTCGGCAATTTAGAAACTCCCAAGTCTTCAACTTCAAAGGTGAAACTACTACTGTAGACCACCTCTGATCCATCTTCAGATCCGAAGAAAGTCGCCTTATCCTGAGCAGAGTTTCTGCCTGTTTCACTGTCTGCGTGTCCATTATCTCCATTGAAATCTATAATCTTGAATTTAGTCGGTTGGTAGATTCCCCATTTAGACCAATGTGAGGCGGCGATAACACACCAGTCAGTCGCGTCCTCCCCCTCGGCCAAACTATCCCAAACTGCCAGCGACTGACTATCTTCGAACGGTATGCACTCATCTTCCCATTGGTCCCAAACATTGCCTTCATCTACGTGAACAAGCGTATCGGATGGCTGAGCTCTGAGAGCGTCCAAGTCCTCCAAATCGTCCATTGCACCAAGTCCCCCATAGTCCCAGAATCCATTTTCATAGACTGGCCAGGTTACCACGGATATCAGAACTGCGGCCAAGAGGGACCCAATCGCTACCTGCCTACCTATTCGTGGGGTCACCCTGGACCCTACTGAGTTGAGAAGGAACTTCCTAGTGGGGAAGTAGATTATTGCGAATAAGAAGATTCCAGTAAGAATCCAAGGTACGGCGTTGAAAACCTCAGCAGTCCAGGGGGCCTGTCGTCCACACATCAATTCTGCATGCGATCCCGTGAAGCAGTAGTCGCTACGGTCCTTGGCGTACAAGTCAAGGAATATGTTTATCGAGAATACTGAGATGAACCACACGTGAGCAAGATAAACTGCGCCTGCAGTAGCGAACCATGGGTCCTCAACCCCTCTCTTCTCCCTGCCGGGAAGGAATGGGGGCAAGGCTAGGATTCCGACAGGAAGTCCAGTAATCGCGGCGCCCCACCACGCTGCATTCCAGTCTATTACAGGGGCTCCCAGGAATTCCCCAATGGGCCCAGCAGGAATTACGAACTGAGGAAGGTACTCTCCCCATCGTAGATATCCGTACGAGAATAGAACGTACCAGTCGGGGAACACGAACCCCGCTTGTGCGAAGGGGTCTGCAGCACTATGTAGAGGAGGTGGAATGAGCCACGAATAGAATGCTATGGTCATTACTATCGAAGCGAAAATGATGGTATCTCTGAGGACTTCTGTAGGCCAGAAAGGATGCCCTGTGAAAGTCCTCCTCCTCTCCTTGTCAGCTTCGAGAAGCTTATCCCTCTCGCTGATGTATGTGTCAGCGATTCTACCAAATCTCTCCATCACTCCCATACCATCAACCTCAATGTGGCTCCGCGATTCCTTGTGCCCAAACTATGAATAAGTGAGCAAGAATGAGTGTGGTGACGACTACGGGGAGAATGAAGACGTGAAGGAAATACATCCTCGTTACAGTCTGACCTGTCACAGTAGTACCGGCAAACATGGCAGTTGCCACCCACCCTCCAATGAGGGGAGTTGAGTTAGCCATGTTAATCCCAATCGTAGCAGCTCCAAAGGCTAAGCTATCCCATGGAAGTAGGTATCCCGAGTATCCAAAGAAGATCGTGAAGAACATCAGGGCGACGCCAATCAACCAGTTAAGCTCCCTAGGATTCCTGTATGCTCCAGTGAAGTATACCCTGCACATATGCAGGAATACAGCGGCGACCATGAAGTGAGTGGTCCAATGATGTATGGATCTGATTATGTATCCGAATGGTAATTGAGTCATAATGAACTCCATGCTGCTGTAAGCTGGTGTTGGGTCACCTTCTCCTCCGGGGACATAGTAGAGTCCCAGGACAGTTCCAGTAAGAACTAGAATCACGAACGCAAGGAAAGAGATACCTCCGAGACAGTACAGGGGGTACCAATACCAAATTATCCTGAGCTTATACTTTTCAGCATGTGACATCGGCATTTGTCTATGCATGCCGTAGTATGCATCCCTACTCATGCCCCAGTAGTCCTGTATCCTGAATCTAGTGTCCAACCAAGAGAAGGCCCACAAGAAAGTCTTCTCGGCCAGTCCCATGCTACTGGCACTCGTCTCGACTGCTCGAAGAATATCTTTTCTTGGCATTTCTTCCCTTTCCTTTCTGAGGGTGAGGGCCACGATTACCACAACTAGAGTGATGAAAACCCAGAGAAACCAGAATTGAATTATTTTAATCACCTCAGTCGCAGTATGTGTACCAATCCTTAAAATCGGGTAAAGCCTCTATCAAATCTCCATTGAGGACAAAGGGTATCAGTGGCATTCCCATTGGTGCCGGGCCTCCGGCCCTCTTAATACCAATGAAATCGAACTCTGCACCACTGGATCTATTCCGAGCCCTGTTTTTCTCAATGACGGTTGGATCGAACCTCGATGAGTGACATATGCAGAATAGTTTACTGCCTCCGGAGTCCGTACCATTAGGGACCCACTGATCTTCAGTGAACTCATTGGTTACCAGCTGCCATCCGGGTATGCAGCAGAGATGTGTGCACCTAGAGAATATCAGTATCAGGTTGTCGTGAATAGAGAGAGTCTGATATTGTGGGTCTTCATCGATTTCGTATCCCGAACCGACATAGGAACCATCTGCCGTGTAGCCGTCCATGTACTGGAACCTAGGCTTATCCTGAGCTAGGTCACTGGCTTTATTTTCTTCGTGAGGAACATAAACAGCATTGACCGGCATTCCCGACCAGACGCCTTGGGC
>CAXHBZ010000050.1:0-7082 GCA_964015215.1 uncultured Candidatus Poseidoniales archaeon
GATGTTGTAGCGTCTCGTGGGCTCGGAGATGTGTATAAGAGACAGGACTATCACCGACTCAGATTTTCCCTCGATTATTCCGCACGGAACATGAATGGTCGAAACCGCTTGATTATCCACATCCAACCTCATTTGTATTCTTCCATCCCCCCCAATGACATTTTCAGATATAGTATCTCCAACGCTCTTTGAGACCATAATAAATCCAAATGAATCGGGTATGAAGTCAAATCTTGAGAGGTCTATGCCTTTGAAGTAGGGGACGCAATCATTCATGATTAGCTCGTCACAATTCACCTTGGTATTTACCGTAATCATGGAGTTCACATCATTCGCCAATGCTCTCTCCAGTAGTTCCGTATTTCCATCCGTTCCTTCTTCTATCCAGACCATTGCAATCTTACTTGCCGCGGAGCTCCAATCAGATTCTTCACTCCCATTTCCAAGATCGATAATTTCCGCACTCTCCGAGTGCAGGACGTCCACGTTACCACTGTAGCCTTGAATGACGTAGTCCTCCCTGTGTGTGAACTGTATAATTTCTCGGTTTAAATCTGCGACTGAACAGGGAGCCGGACCTCCGAAGATGGACCCAATATCTCCTGGAATGCAAATTGAAAGATCAGGTTCGTTACCGATCTGAAAAATATTTACATCGAATTCATCCATGGTGGATGGAATTCCCATCGATGTGAAATTACTCTTGATTGAGTTCGCAGTAT
This sequence comes from uncultured Candidatus Poseidoniales archaeon, assembly GCA_964015215.1. Classification (GTDB taxonomy): domain Archaea; phylum Thermoplasmatota; class Poseidoniia; order Poseidoniales; family Thalassarchaeaceae; genus MGIIb-O5. The sequence continues at coordinate 723 of CAXHBZ010000050.1, forward strand.
TTTCCTCTTCGACAGTGCCGGACATTCTACCCTCCCACTCAGGGTGCCCCAAATCCACCAAGGTTTGTGCATATTCCCTTGTCATTGAGTAATCAAATTCCAGTAAGACATAATCAGGCTCACCCTGTATGAAATCTAGTATGTCGTCGCTGTAAATCAGAGCTCCTCCAGAGCCTCCAACCAACAAAACAGAGATCACGATGATGGTGGGTAAAGGAACTCCCCTTATCCTTTCCAAGAAATTGAATTCTCTTTTCACAGGGGGCTCATCGGCTATGGTCGCTTCAAATACAGATTCACTGAGTCTTTTAATCAGTTCATCCTTCCTTCCTGAGACTGGCATACCCCTGGATCTTAGCTCGTCTTTGAGTTCCGAAACCGAACACTCAGGCCAAGGTTTGCCAGCTTCCATGGTAACGATATATCGCACTGACTATTGAACCCATTCGGGTTTTGATTGAAGAATCATCGATTAGCTGAGTGAAACTTCTTCACCAGTCCAACGTCTTCCAACCTCATGTTGAACCCCCATCTGATCGAGAATTCTGGCCACGACGAAGTCAACAAGATCTTCTATAGTCTGAGGCTGGTTATAGAAACCAGGATTTGCAGGAAGAATGACCACTCCCCAAGAGGATAGTTTGGCCATTGCCTCCAGATGAGGAGTAGGCGCTGGAGTCTCCCGGGGCACTAATATCAGCTTCCTCCTCTCTTTGATAGCAACTAGAGCGCTTCTTGTTGAAAGGTTGTCTGATATTCCTGCTCCTATCTTACCAATAGTGGTGCCACTAGCGGGGCACACAACATATGCGTCGTATTGTGCTGACCCAGAAGCTGGACGAGCAGCCAGATTCGTGTTTTTATGTAACGACACTCCTTTGATTTGAGCGAGATCTTTAGACGTTATTTCACACTCCAATTTTAGGTTGATATCCCCCGCCTTAGTCACAATCAAGTCAATTTCCCATCCGGCATCACTCAACTCTTCAATCAGCCTAACTCCATATCGGGCTCCGGACGCCCCCGTAATCGCCACTACCGCTCTGGGCATATCCATTACGGCGATGACCTTGCCCTTGAATGGTTGCCTAGAGCCCTAGGATGGAAGTCAACGAATTGGAGAGGTATTCATACTCTTCCTTCGAGTTGTATAATTGGGCAGAAATTCTGATGTATTTCCTATTATGGTTAGGCCATGGAATAACTGGGACCTGTATCTTATAATTATCAAATAGAAGGTTGTGCAATGGGTCTCCTCCAGGTGGCACAGAAACGACATCCTCATCCCACGGCAGTTCGATGGAGGACATTGAAGAAACCATGGAGTTGGGTGTAGGGGGGGATGTTCCAAGAGCTTCACATAGAAGGTCCCTTCCGTAGATAACCATTTCATGATTCCGACGCATTATTTCTGGCCAACCCCCTTGGACCAGTGAGCCCAAGTGTCCTATGGCGTATGGGATGCAGAGCCACGGACTTGGATCACGTGTCCCAGTCCAGTCGAATTCCATCCGAAACTTTTCATTCAAAGGCAATTCACTCGAGTATCCGTGTCCGATAACGAGTGGCTTTACTCCACCACGCTTATCTTCCCTAATGTGCAGGAAAGCTGATCCTTTGGGGGTACAAACCCATTTGTGGCAGTTTCCAGTTATGTAAGCGGCATTCAGCTTACTGAGGTCAAGGGGGACTATGCCCGGGCCGTGTGCTGCATCGACAAGAACATCTACCCCCCTTTTTTGGATCTCCTCCACTAATTTTTCAAATGGCATCCTGATGCCAGTCGGACTTGATACTGTGTCGATCATTGCCAAGGCAGTTTTTTCACTAATTGCGGATAAAATCGGGTCAATAATATCTGAGTCTTTGTTTACAATGAAAGGTATCCTAACCACTATTGTTCTTGCCCCGGATTTGCTCGTAACATGATCAATGGCATTCCTGCAAGCTTGATATGCATGATCTGGAACAATGATCTCATCTCCCTCGGAGAGGTTCAATGACCTGAGTATAGTATTCACTCCAGTGGTGGCATTTTCTACGAATAACATGCCAGCGGGGTCGGCATTGAGAAATTTTGAGAGATTACTGACTGAATTCTGCCACATCTCATTACTGAGTCTTTCCACAAAATGGACAGGATCACTTTCCATGATTCTTCTTACCCTGTTCTGCTCTTCTAAAACCGCGACAGGTGTCGCTCCAAAGGATCCATGATTCAGAAAAACATTTTCTCGGTTCAATCCCCAGTGATTGAACATCTCACCTTTCTCAGGAATCATCAATTTCCCTCCAGGTTTGATCCAAAATTGGCTTTCTTTTGAGAATCCTCTCACAGGTCGAAATAAGTGCTCCCTCGACGCTAGTAACATCTATTTTCTTGCCAGAGGCGTCCCTTTCGTATCCCAGCTTGTTCAGGCTGGTATGTATGCCCTCTTTCAGGCCACAACCCGGAAGATCCTCGACCCTATTTCCCGGAGTGTTCACATTAATTGACATACCGTGTCTACTAACCCATTTTTGAAATGACAGTCCTATCGAACAAACTTTGTGACCATCCACCCAAACCCCTTGCATTGCCTGATCCTTGTAAGAACTGATTCCACATTCTGCGAGGGCTGCAACTCCCCAATCTTCTAACACCCCAATTACTGCTCTCACGTTCTGCATGCCACCCTCCCACTTAACAATCGGATATACGACCAATTGACCCGGACCGTGCCAGGTGACTCCTCCTCCGCGATCTGTTTCGAAGGTAGGGTAATCAACAATTTTCACTTTATCTCTTCTGGCCTTGGGCCCCACAGTAACAACTTCTTCATGCTCCACGAAAATCAGAGTATCCTCTATTTCCCCAGCTATCCTCTTACCTTGAAGCACTTTCATCAAATCAAATACTCTAGAATAATCCATAATCCCAAGTTTGAGAATGCGAATTTCCTTCAACAACACACCTCAAACAGAATGAATGGCATGCCCCAGTGTTTTCAGGACACTCTCGTGGAATGCTTCTGTCATTGTTGGGTGGGCATGGACCGTTTCAGCTATGTCCTCAAGGAGAGCGCCCATTTCCAATGCCAGTACAAATTCCCCATGCAACTCAGCTACATGACTGCCAACCGCTTGAATTCCCAGTATGACGTTATCACTCTCTCTAGCGACAACCCTGATGAAGCCGCCTGTTTTCTCTGCCTCCAAAGTAAGTGCCCTACCATTTGCGGCAAGAGGGAATTTTCCTACTGCTATCTCCTCCCCTCGTTCCAGTGCCTCATCAGGGCTCAGACCGACAGAGACGATCTCGGGCTCGGTGAAAACGATGGCTGGAATTGCAATCTTGTCAAACTCCCTTGTCAGACCAGAGATTATCTCGGCAACCATCTCACCCTGAGAACTTGCCTTGTGGGCTAGCATGGGCTCTCCGGCCACATCCCCGATAGCATATATTCCCGGGACATTCGTCCTGCACTGTCTGTCGGTTCTGATGAATCTTCCAGACTGATCCATTCTTACTCCCATTGTTTCTAAGCCCCAGTCTTTGGTATTCGGCCTCCTTCCAACTGTCACGAGTACCTTATCCACCTTTATTGTTTGAACTTCTCCTTCTTTCTCGTAGGCGAGCTCAACCTTTTTCGAGGCCCCCCTACCTTTGATTTCGGTACCTTTGGCCAAAGCGCTTGTGTGAACGGTAACCCCATGCTTTTTGAGCCACAATTCCAGAGGCCTCCTTAGTTCCCTATCAAAAATCCCTAGTATACTTTCCATTCCTTCAATTACTGTAACTTCAGAGCCGAGTTTGGATAGAGCACATCCAAGCTCCAAACCTATGTAGCCCCCTCCGACTATTGCAACCTTGGAGGGAAGCGAATCCATTTCCAGAGCTCCTGTCGATGAAAGAATAAATTCTTCATCACAGGGCATGAAAGGGAGATCTATATGGGAGGATCCTGTGGCAATTATGACATTCTCAGCTTCTATCTCAATATTCCCATCATCAGTTTCCACGGTACACCTTTTCGGTCCGCTGAATTTGGCCCATCCTTTGATTAACTCGACCCCTGATCCCTTCATTAGAGACTCAACTCCCTTGTTTAAGCGATCAACGATAGAATCTTTCCAAGAAACTAGAGACGACATATCTAGTTGAGGCTCCGATGCGATCGATATCCCCATGTGCCCATTCTCTGAATTGTGCTTCGAGAGCGTTTCGAACCTTTCAGCCGCGTGTATCATGGCCTTACTTGGTATACATCCCCTAATCAGGCACGTTCCTCCGGCTTTGTCGCCTTCGACGACAATGGTATCAAGGCCCAATTGTCCTGACCTGATTCCTGCAACATATCCACCTGGTCCGGCCCCTACGATCAAAACCTGACATTTCCTGACTTCAGTCATCACTTTCCCTCACATGAATATCATTGCAGGATGCTCCAACATCCTCTTGAGGTGTTGCACCAGTTTTGCTCCATCAGCACCATCGATTACTCTGTGGTCAAATGAGCTGGACAAGTTCATAATCCTCCTGACTACAATTTGTCCATTCTTGACGACAGGCATCTCCCTTGCTTTGTGGACTCCGAGAATCGCCATTTCTGGATGATTGATAATCGGTGTCGCGCCAAGTCCACCCTCCCTTCCAAGGCTAGTGATAGTGAAGGTTGAACCAGTGAGATCATCCAGGCTGGAAGTTCCTGCCCTGGCATCTCCAGAGACTCTTATCAGGTCACTTGCGGCTTGCCAGATGTCCATAGCCTCGACGTTCTTTACGACCGGGACATAAAGTCCCCTGTCTGTCTGTGTGGCGATACCAATGTGAACTGCCTCATGCCGATGAACGACTCCATCTTCATCATAGAAATGTCCGTTGCATTCGGGGTGCTCAGGCATAATCTTGGCGAGTGCCATCATTATGAAAGGGAGATAAGTCAACTTGGGATGGTCCTCGGACTTGCTGGAGTTCAAGGCTTGCCTTAGAGCCTCCAGCTCCGTTACATCCACTTCCTCGAAATATGAGAAATGAGGTATAGAAAAGGCGCTCTTTACCATCTGTTCGGAAATCTTCCTCCTCAAGCCGACAATTTTGACCTCATTCACCGCACTCCTCTTGGTTGAGTAGGCTTCGGGAGGTGCGCCCTTGACAGTTCCTCCTCCGGCCAAGAATGCGTCTATATCAGCATGCCTTACTCTGCCAGCAGGACCGCTTCCATTGAGTGAGCCCAAATCTATGCCTGACTCTCTCGCCCTCCTCCTGACTGCAGGGCTGGCAAGGATGGAACCGCCCCTGCTCTTGGGTATCACCGGAGTGAATTGGGGAGCAGGAGTTGGTTTAGCCGGAGCTTTATTTGCCACGACAGGAATTTCTTCCGCCTCAACAGGAGCAGGCTCATCAGGCACGACCATGGGCTCCTCAGGCACGGGCTCTGGGTGCTTCTCGGGGGACGATTCCCCAGATCCGGTATCGAACTCTATCAGCACAGAACCAACTGCAATCATGTCTCCAACCTCCCCATTGAGGGATACGACTGTACCGTCTGTGGGAGAGGGTATGGTAACCGTCGCCTTGTCTGTCATTACGTCCACGACGGGATCGTCTTCAGAGACCGAATCTCCAATGGCGACATGCCAGCTTACCACCTCTCCCTCGACCACTCCTTCACCGATATCGGGCAGCTTGAATTCATAATTCGCCATGTCAATCCTCCTGCGTTCTCACTATCGCCGCAACAACCCTGTCAGGCCCGGGCATATAATCCCATTCAGTGGTGTGGGGGAATGGGGTGTCCCAACCAGTAACCCTCTCAATGGGAGATTCCAGATTCCAAAAGCACCTTTCTTGTATCGAAGCGGCCATCTCAGCTCCAAAACCACTGGTTTTAGGGGCTTCATGAACTATTACGCATCTTCCAGTCTTGGTTATTGATTTCACTATTGCATCCTTATCCCAAGGAACTAATGTTTGAAGGTCAATCAAATCACAGGAAACACCACTGTCCTTGATGGCCTGCTCACAAACATGAACCATGGCACCCCAAGATATGACTGTACAATTGTCCCCTTCCATCGCTAATCTAGCCTCGCCCAGTGGGATTTTGTAATGAGAGTCTGGAACCTCAGCCTCTGGATGTCCGGACCATGTAGGGACGTTGTGTGGGTCTCCGTAAAACGGGCCTCTGTAGCATCTCTTCGGCTCAAAGAAAATCACAGGATCGTTATCTTCAATTGCGCTTATCAGAAGTCCCTTTGCGTTGTAGGGCGTTGAACAATAAACAACTTTTAGTCCAGGGGTATGGGTAAATTGCGACTCAGGGGATTGGGAATGATGATGGCCACCGCGAATTCCTCCTCCTGCGGGAGTCCTTATGG
>CAXHBZ010000051.1:0-7009 GCA_964015215.1 uncultured Candidatus Poseidoniales archaeon
GCTCAAATGCGACAAACGTATTATTATCAGACATAAATTTATGATGTCTGATTAGCCCAATCCAAGCAAGCTTCGTGAGTGCACCTCGGTGGGCTAAACAGTAGCTTTTCGTTCATATCGATAACATCCAGTTGTAAATTTGACCCCGGCCCCTCGGAAACCTCAACTACCGAGCTGGTTGATGCAGGAAGGTAATCTTCGCCCGTGCTAGCCAGGGACAGACGAATAGTATGTCCAGCTTGAATCTGTACGTCCATTGCGAAGAACTCCATCTTAGCATTTATTGTCTCAAATATCGGTATCCAAGCTTGTTCCTGATTGCCGCCTTCATGATACCTCAGGTCCATTATCGCATGACCGATATGGATACATGTTCCGCTGTCTGGATCGCAGTCCTCCAGTAGCGCATAGATCTGACCTCCGACAGATGTCGTTGAAACGTCGACATGCAACCTCGGCAAGCCGGATATCCAGATGTTGTCGGTAAATGGCACGCTTTCGTAGATTGGACCGAAGTTTCCGTTGGGGAGTATCGTAGTCGTCCCCCCAGCTACATTGGAGAGTGCCCCCCCTAGGTCCAAATTCAGAGTTTCCATGCCATCCGGAGGGTATCTTTCCTCAATTCTCCATTGTCCCTGATTTGACTGTATCTCTACAAATAGTCCCGGCTGATCTCCGAAATCCTTCAGATACCAGTCGAACCACTCCAATAAATCCTGCATCCAGTCAAATCTTACCATCTCGGGATAAGCCTCCCTGCCTCTTCCTTCTCCCGATCTATCGAAGTGGTAATCTGGCCTGTCAGGATAATCGTGATCCCATTGGCCGAAAAGTCCTTTCGCCTCTATTCCCGCATCTTTCAATTGATTAATGACTGGTATTGCCATGTGGGGGTCTACATTCCAATCGTGCATCCCTTGTATGAGGTACACAGAACCTTCGTAGTTTTCGAGGACCCTATCCAAAAAGTATCTCTCTTCCCAATAAGTTCCTGCAAATTCGCTCCCCCACATGTACGCAGAAACTCCTGTGCCAGGGCCGATGATGTAATCCGGACACATGTTGCCAATGTCCTCCTGATCGCCATCTATCCCATATGAGCCGTAGACGCCATTGTGCATTATGGCCGCTCTGGCTTCACTGCTTCCATTTTTCCACATTAACTCCATAACCCCGATGAGCCCGGAAATGGGTACTATCGTTGCTAAGTGCTCGTTACCGAATGTAGCCGCCTGCCAAGGCGTTGATCCATCGTATGATTTCCCAATCATGGCAACTCTCCCATTGCTCCAATCTTGTGTTCCAAGCCATGTAACCGCCGCATCCACGCCGAGTTGCTCGGCATTACCCATGAGGTCCATACAGTGATTCGACCTTCCCGTTCCCATCACGGATACCTGGGCGAATGCGTATCCATGAGGGAGTATCTGGTTGATAATCATCTGACCCAGCCATGTACCAGGGACTTCAATAGAGGGCGTTTCCACGCTAACTTCGTCGAAGTAAGGCCCGAATTCAGCAATTACTGGAACGGTGGTGCCATCAGGTACTTTGGGGAGCCAGACTGCAAGACTTACTAGTCCATTCGGGGCGGACCCGCCTTCGCTTAGTGGGAGCTCGAACTCGACGAAATAGTGGGTCGAGCTCCATTCATTATCGGTCTCCAACAAGTCATACTCACCGTATTCCATAACAAAACTATTGGAGTAATTTGTCAAATATGGCCACTCCGATCTCTCCCAAACTGGAACTCTTTCATAGATGCCTAATTCCTTCTTGATTTCCTTAATTACATCGTCAACTATCCATCCCTGCAGTGACACAAGAACCAATATTGATGCCAAGAATGTGGCAGAGATGTATATTTTAGCCCTCATCGACAAGAGCCCGTCTTTCTCGGGACTCTGATGAGGGGAGTATTTTCTATATCCCTCATCGTCAATTATCACTCCCTCAATCACCTGAATGCACCTCCCAAAATGACGTTATTGTTTGAGACTTCCCACTCGTGTTATTTTAATTCTTCAAATTAGGACTTGGACGAAACCGTCTTTTACTCTAGTCTCAAAAATCCCAAGATCCTTTTCTCTGACAAGGGAGCCGACTAGTCTTCCGTAAGGTGGGAATAATGGAAATGGTGCCCATTCTTGGAGCTCCCCATCGGAAACCCGGTGTGTGGTCTGGTGGAGAGGACAAGTAATGCACCCATCTCCGAATTTACCCCCCCACGAGAATGGACATTTCATATGTTTGCACAGGCCTTCAGTTGCATGTATCTTCCCCTCCAGTTTAACAATCATCAGGACCTTTCTCCCGATGTTTACCATCTTTCCCTTTCCTTCAGATAGTTTTTCATTCCTAATAGCGTCCATCCAAACCATACAATCACCGTATACTGGCCATTCCTCCGTCTAGATTTAGAACCTGTCCTGTTAGATTGTCTGGGGCCCCCGTAAGTAGCCATTCAATCGCTTGGGCAATCTCGTCTGGCTCGTTGATTCTGTTCAGGGGTATCCTACTAACCGCCGCCTCCTTTGTGGCTTCTGTTCTGGTTATGGGGGAAGCAAGCCTAGTGTCCGTGAGTCCGGGAGCTACGACATTCACTCTTATTCCTCTCTTGCTGTAAGTCGCTGCCGCTGATCTTGCCATCGACTCCACCCCTCCCTTTGCTGCTGAAATCGCCTCATGGTTGGTCAGGCCAACGCCAGCGGCGACACTAGAAGTGAAAACTAGCCTCCCTCCTCCATTTCTTAACATATACTTGCATGACTTTGAGAGTACTAAGAAGGCGGAGGTCAGATTAGTCGTCAATACTTCCTGGAAGTCAGTTATCTTCATTGCGTGCGGAGGTCTTATTGATATTGAGCCAACCAAGTGAGCCACGCCATCCAGTTTTCCCGTTCCCATTGTCGAAAATTCATCTACAGTTTTACTGATGAATTCCTCATCAGTCGCGTCCCCGATACGTACCATGGCTCCAATTTTCTCTAGCTCTTCCATTCTTGAGAAGTCTCTTCCAGTGGCACAGACGGAGTGTCCCTTTTCTATCAATGACTTGCAAAGAATCAAGCCTATGTCGCTACTGCCTCCAACCACCAAAAAAGAACTCATATTACACCCCCATCAGTTGTCAGTTAACATTCGTCGGGTCAAGGCTAAACTCCCAAGAATCGAGCTGAAGTGCCAGTTTCTCCCAGAGAATCTCTTTGTTAGAAGTAGTGGCCATGTTTGTACTAACAACCATTCGCATATATACAGTCGTTTTTTTTTGGCTCAGCAACCTCAAATTTGCCTGTCTGATAGTTTCTGATTGAGCACTTTCAAAAGTCCTCTGAGTGTAACCTCACTTATTCCGACCACTTTACATACGTCGCTCTGTGTTCTGGGAGAATCGCTGTCTTGGGATGCTCTGTAGATTATAACTCCGGCTATTCCCGAGGGCTTCTTGCCTTGCCAAGACAAATCATCCTTCACTAGTTCCCACATTTCATGTACCTTTCCGAGTACCTCAGGTTTCATGCCAAGATCGGAGTGAAACTTCTCGAAATACTCTTCTGGGCCAGTTATGTGATGGGCGCCGAGGAATCTTGATACCAGCCTAATGGTTCTTTTCAGCTCTTTTAGCTCGACGTCGGTGGTCATATCAAATGCATCGGCAATCTCTTCTATTTTCCTAGGAATTCGAGCTTCCCGGGCGGCAACATATACGCAGGCTGCGGAAACGCCCCTGATGCTTCTTCCTGTAACCAGTCCTCTTTCAACGGAGTGTCTGTAGAGCCCCGCAGCTTCTTGTTCAATCTGCGGGGGAAGATCGCCCCTGTCTCTTATGAATTGCATAGCCCTGGCGAGATTCCTGCTCCTGCTATCCCTAGTCTTGCTTCTCTGGTCTATCCGTTGCCTTCTCCTCCAGTCCCTGAGAGCTTTACCAGACATCCCGTGCCTCTTAGCCGCTCCAGATGTCAAATCAGACCTCCTGATCTCTGTGGATAGGCCTTTGTCGGATAGTGTAAGGGTCGTGGGTGCGCCGACCCTGCTCTTGTCATCCCCACCAGAGTGGTTTGTCCACTCAGCTCCAAGGTCCATCATATTCTCTTCAGCAACGAACCCGCATTGCGAACAGGACGTTTCACCCCTCACCTCGTCTGTGTCCCACGAGTTGGATCCACAAATGGTGCATGGTCTGAAAATGGATTGAGTTTTCCTGCTCTCAGAAGGCCTCATTGAGGGATTTATACCCTGTCTTTGAGTAGTCCTATCGGACTTATTTGACTCAGGACTCTGAGTTGCTGAGGACCCTACCTCTGTCTTATCAACCATTAGTTGTATAGTGGTGACCGCCCTATTTAAACTTGATTATTCCTCGATCACAAATTGCGCTAGAATAAATTACAGCTGGTTGGCCCCTCAAGCCAAACTTATTGTTCCTCTCCGCTCTGCAAGTGCCATGGAATCTCAGCCAGTCCGGACCCCGCTATACGAATGCCATATAGAATGCGGGGGAAAAATAGTCGATTTTCATGGCTTTGAGCTTCCGATTTGGTATTCGTCAATAAAGGAAGAGCACATCGCAACAAGATCTGCAGCCGGGATTTTCGATGTATCTCACATGGGGTTTTTGAGATTCGTGGGTAGTGATGTAAGGGAATGGCTTTCTGGGATAGGAACCCAAGATTTCAGAAAATTCAACAAAGGTGCCTGTGGGTATACTCACTTTTTGGATGAGGATGGAAATCTAATTGATGATATGATTTTTGCAGTAAAATCAGACACTGAAATTCTCGGAGTACCAAATGCTTCTATGGTTTCAACCATGATTGGTTGGTTCAACGAACACCTACCGGACGACGGCACGGTGGAAATCTTCGATGAATCTGAACAAACTAGCATTATTGCTGTTCAAGGTCCCAAATCTGATAAGGTCATTTCTAGCGTGATTGGTGAGCGGAACAACATCGGGAGATTTAGATGCCAGGAAATCGCTGTTAACGAACTTAGGATCGATGGATGGATACAGGGAACTGGATACACCGGTGAAAAGGGAGTGGAGATTTTCATCCCTAATAGTCAAGCAACTACTCTCTGGAAAGAGCTAATTTCTAAAGGCTCTGAAATGGGATTAGTACCTGTTGGCCTCGGTGCAAGGGATACTCTACGACTGGAAAAGGGATACCTACTTTCTGGTCAGGATTTTCTCTGGCCGGGGCTTGGCATCTCCCCTGACGCGGATTTGCCCGAGGGATTCTTACATCGAAACACGGCCGAAACTGCTGTCCCATTCGGACTCAACATGGACCATGACTTCATTGGCAAGACAAAGGTCAGTCAATCCCTCCAAGAATCTTCGAGGTGGGTAGGGATAAAGTGTGTGGGCAGGGGCCCATCCCCAAGGCCAGGTCATCCGGTTTTGGGTTCAGACTCCATGGATTCTGAGATTATTGGATATGTCACCAGCGGAGCTCCATCTCCAAGTCTGGGGGGAACTGGCATTGCATTGGCATACATGGAAAATGCTGTTGTTGGCAAAACGGTTTGGATTAAGTCCTCCACAAGACGGGCTGTTGAGGCGATTGTAGTCAGGCCTCCATTCTTGTGATGCAGTGACAAGACTCATTGCTGAATGTCCCGTGTGAGGGACAGGGTCGATACAGTGAGCGGAGGAATTGAGGCTGTGGCAATTAAGAATTTGCAAACAATATTGAGGTCAAGAGGGATTTCAGCAGAGGCCCTATTTTCAAAGTATGATATAGACGACAACGGAAATCTGAATCTTTCCGAATTCGAGGCAGCACTGACCTCAATAACAGGTCAGAAGGCCCCAGACGCCATAGTGAATGCTATCTTTTCTGTACTGGATTCCGATGGTAATGGAGTTATAGATTTGCAGGAAATACTCTCTCTGGTTGATTCCGGACCATCCGAATCGTACATAATGGGCAATTCGCTGTCTGTTTCAGGCCATCCAAACGAATTCTACAATGGGACATATGCCCCCAATGGAGAGATGAATGGTAAGCCGTTATTTGTTAGTGCAAGTGGCGCAAGAATGTATTTCTACAGTGCTGGTTCGGGAGGCGCTAATTCTTGGAGCCTTGATGACAGAGAACAAAATGGAAATCAGGATTACTACAGGGGGGGATGGACTCGGCCACCTGCGAGCGGAGACCTACCACTCGGAACTCGGAGATGGGTCGGTGTTGGAAGAATTACGATTGAGATGGCTGGCTCTGCACAAGATATCCGACCTGACGAACAGAGCACCCAGCAAAATACAGAACCACATTCTGGTACAGGAGATGACCGAAAGATGGACGAAAGTTCGGAGATTGAGATTTCCGAGGAGGGCGGACCAACTCAAATCATGGGGGATGTCTCCAATGATTTCACTGGCATCATTAGCGATCTCGAGGCTTCAGAATTTTCAACGATAGAAGCCCTGCAAGCAGCTCGGGAAGTCGCAGATAATGAGGCAGAATCAAAGATTTCTCAATTACCTTCACTTTTCCAAAATCCTGCGAGAGAATTGTGGAAGGCAAAAGCTGACTCTTTCCAGTTAATTGCCACGTCGAAAATTCCTTCCAATTCAGAACTTGCATTGGGGCTTTCCGCGACCGCTTTGGGAGTAGCAGCCGCTTCCGCTATGGATGACAAGAAAGTCCAAATTTCTGTGGCGGAAGAAACTGTCCCTTCGCTAACCGTTGATATGTTGGTGAATGATGAGACTACCGGCGACAACATCCAACAGGATTCCTCAAGTTCCGAACCTGAATCAGGCCAGAATTCCGTATATGCCATAATAGAATCATTTTCATCCGCGAGGATGCTTTCAGAGCAGAATTCAATGAAAGATAGATTTTCAGGTACTCAACTTGTTGTAAACGTGAAAGTGTTGTCAACAGAGAGGAGCTTCGGAATAGGAATTGAGGATAAATACAGGGGAGGGATGACTATAGTCGCTACTTTACTCCTGTCTCTTATACACATCTCCGAGCCCACGAGACGCTACAACATC
>CAXHBZ010000052.1:0-6969 GCA_964015215.1 uncultured Candidatus Poseidoniales archaeon
AAATGACGGCGAAGAAGATTGCGAGGACGGTTCCGATGAGTACGATGATGGGGACTCGGACAACGACGGTCATGAGGCAGGTCCAAGATCTGGAGTGGTTGCAGATAACCTTACTTTCACAGCACCTCTTTCCGACTTCGAACTCAGGTTCCTAAATTGCAACGGAGTAGACTCTCTGGACGAGTGCTCATTGGTCGCTTCCGGACTCCTTGAATCAGGAGTGGCAAGCGCACCAGCGGAGGCCAATTGTGTAGAGGGCTGCGATATCATGTTCACATTCATTGACAGTGACATGGACGGAATGGTATCTCCGGGCGATACGCTGGAAATCGGAGACGACTACGGATTCACCGTTGCCATTTACGATACATGGGCAGAAGGATACACTGAAGATTCCCAGGCCTTCGGTCCTAACGTTCCTGGATTTGGAGCACTACTGGGGGCAATAGCCCTAATTGGCGCCTCCATGGCATCCCGAAGAGATTGAGGGATAGTTAGGCCTGAAGTTTCAGGTCGATATCTCAATAGCCTATTGCGGCATCGTAGACTTGTCCATGGCACTCCTATCAATGACCAACCTGAAGAGACATTACGAGACTCCCGCCGGCGTAGTCAAAGCCCTGGACGGAATAGATTTCGAGATAAACGAGGGAGAGAGGGTTCTCCTTCTAGGTCCCTCTGGATCAGGAAAGACCACTCTTCTGAATTGCCTATCAGCATTGGACAGTCCGACCGAGGGATCCTACATGTTCCTAGGTTCAGAAGTCCCTAGGGGTAACTCAGAGGAAATGACGTCATTCAGGAGAGAAAACATAGGATATGTTTTTCAGTTTTTCAACCTACTTCAAGATCTCACCGTGATTGAGAATGTGACTCTCATTCAGGAGCTAGCCGGTAATAAGGACAGGTCTAGGGCAGAGGAGCTCCTCAGATTGGTCGGGCTCCATTCCGAAAGAGACAGGTTCCCCGGTGAGATAAGCGGTGGGCAGCAACAGAGGGTAGCAATAGCTAGGAGTATAGCCAAGAGGCCAACCCTTCTCCTCGGCGACGAGCTCACTGGGAATCTGGATACGGAGACCTCCGACAAGGTGATGCAGGTGCTCGTGGAGGCATGCGAGAAGGAGAATATCACATCGGTACTTGTCACTCACGACGAGTCTCTGGTTAGATATGCAACCAGAGTAATCAGAATAGACAGTGGCCGAATAGTCTCGGATGAGAAGACTGGATCCGTCGAGAAAGCACCCATTTCTTGAGGTTGAACAATGTTAGGCCCCTCCAATCTACTCAACAAGAGACTCGCAAGAAGTCTATGGGGGACAAAGCTACGACTGTCCGCAGTAATCGGGATGATATTCGTCGGTGTTTTCGCAGGGATAACATTCGGAGGCTACTCTGCAAATCTAGGGCCTATGTATGACTCGATGTACGAGGATAGTGATACGGGCAGCAATCTAGCGGACATCTGGATTGACAACAAGAGCGCTCTATGGTCTCCCGAACAGGTCCAGTCCCTTTGTGCGGAATTAGAGTCTTCATGGCCAAGTGAATCTAGTCCCTTGGATGGATGCGAGGGCAGGATCGTCATGAGTGGAGCCATGTTCCATACAACCGCCTCTGGACAGAATATTATCAATTCAGTATGGCATGGAATACCCTATGACGCAGAGATTGACAAGACTTGGTTTCCCGGTGGGCATTCACACGGAAAACCAGCTCAGAATGCCGATGAGATAGTGATTGATGAGCATGTCAGAGAGGCGCTTTCCCTGGAGCTCCAAGACATAGTGACAATCGGAGTAGGGGATGGAGTTATGGATTTCACAATCGTAGGATTTGCATACCACCCTCTGCATATTTTTATGGCACCAGAAGGGTCTCTGTTTCCCCCCGAATCAGGCGAATATGTCGTTGGATATCTTTCTGATTCTGGAATGGAGAGGCTATCTGGCAACGCAGAAGGTTCTGCGAACACCATAATGCTGGATATATCGGGAACTCCCTCCTTCGACCTGTCTGATACTGAAGCCTATGAGGGCGAGGAGATGGACTCTGTGAAGGAGTCTATTCTCAGCTCCATGGAGGAGACCGGCTTAGACGGACGAATTAGAGACAGGGGACAGGTCGAGTCTATTGAGCTAATGAGACTCGATTTAGAGAGTACCAAGACCATGGCTGCCCCATTTACAATCCTAATACAGCTCATAGCAGCCATAACTATCGCTCTGAGCTTGCAACGACTGGTCCAGAGTCAGACACGTGAAATCGCAATATTGAGGACTCTGGGATTGCCTAGAAAATCAATAATGTCCGGATATCTTTTGGCCCCTCTGGCAATAGGGGGAATAGGTTGCTTCCTCGGACTCATTGCAGGGCCGTACGGAATGAATGGGATGTTAGATTTCTACGAAGGCATAGTTGGTATCCCCATAATAGAGAGACAAATCCCCACTAATCTGTATCTGTCAACTATTTCGATAACAATGACCATCGTTTTTATCTCAGGAGTCTATCCAGCATGGAAGGCGACTAGGATTGACCCTCTCGAAGTACTGGGGGGAGATTCAGAGATCAGGATTGGCTCCAACTACCTTCAGACATTGACGAGATGGATGCCGACCCTTCTCGGACTATCTGCACGCTCAAGCCTCAGGAAGCCAGCCAGACTAGGGATGACCTTCTTCGCCATTGGGGTATCACTAATGCTGGCAGGATCCATTCAAATGATGACTGTAGGCCTGCAAGAAACCATAGTAGGGGGCCTCAGAGATGGTCAGACTTGGGATGCTCAGGTATTTGTTCAACCTGAAGGAGAGGTAGAAGTCGTAGAATGGGCGTTGGAAAGAGAAGTCCCATTCGAAATCCTGATAGAGGCTCCAATTGGAACTCTTTCTGACTCCTCCGACTTGCAGAGAAACTTCGTCTTGGTAGGCCTCCAGGGATTCGGAGAAGGGGAATCAATGAGAGAGACTGAGATTATTGGAGGCTCTGAACCAATTGCTAATTCCGAAATAACCCAGGTAATGATGGACGAGGGGTCCCTGAAAATGGCAGGATGGGGAGTTGGAGAAATGAGGACAATATCGATCTCAGGAAATGATTTGGATGTTGAGATTGTCGGCTCCGTCAGGGGCGAGGTATCAAGGACCATGTTCTTCTTACAGACAGATCTATCGCAGATACTAGGCTACAATGCAACATCCGTGTATCTTGATTTCCCTGAGGGAGTCTCCATCGATGATCAACTGGGACAGTTATCAAGCGGTATCCAAGAGAGGGATTCTCTACTCAGAGGAATTGAATCGCTATTGGATCAGCAAACACAGGTTCTAGGCGCTATAATGGGATTGGGACTAATTTTCACCCTGGCAGTAATGTTCAACACGATGGTCATGAATCTTGCTGAGAGGGACTTTGAGCTAGCTACTCTCAGGGTTCTTGGTGCATCCACACGCAGTCTTTCAGTAATGCTACTATTCGAGAGTACAATGATCGGCCTGATTGGAGGATTTTTCGGCGTTATTTTCGCATTTGGAGGGGCAGTGGGACTCGCTGCAGAATTTTCAACATGGCAATTCTTCTTCCCAGTGGTACTGGTTCCTGAGGTGGCTCTACAGTTGATCGGAGCGGTTTTACTAATCTCTGTAGCTATGGTGCCAGTCGGGATTTTCAGGTTAAGGAACATGGATCTGGTCGAGAAAGTCAAAGACCTGTCTCAATGAGGGCTATGCATGCGAGTAGTTACTTGGAACTTGAATGGCATCAGAGCCGCCCACAGGAAGGGGCTCTATGACTTCGTTGAGAGGATAGATGCTGACGTGATGTTGTTCCAAGAGGTCAGAGCTCTTCCCGAACAAATGCCGAAGGACTGGTCGGAACCAGAGGGATACGATGTGATTTGGCATCCAGCACAGAGGAAGGGGTATTCAGGAGTGATGTCCTGCTCCCGAGTTGGAATGGAAGAAATTGGCAGGGGAATCGACACTGACTTAGATGAGACAAGGGACCCCGAAGGAAGGGTTTTGCATACAAAGCACAATGGAATGCATTGTGTGAACATCTATCTCCCGAATGGCAGTTCAAGAGATCAAAGGCAAGCTTACAAGGATCAATGGATTGAGGATTTGATGGAGTGGGCAGAAATGTTCGTGGGTTCGGAAGAACCAGCAATACTTTGTGGAGACCTGAATATCGCTCATACTGAGGACGATATATGGGACCCAAAGGGGAATAAGAGATCCTCAGGATTCTTGGAACATGAGAGGGATTGGTTCACGAGACTGCTGGAAAGAGGATGGCATGACCTACTCAGGATTCACTTGGGTCCCCGGAAAGGCCCCTACACATGGTGGTCAAATTTCAGAAGAGCGAGGGAGAGAGACAGGGGCTGGAGAATTGATTATGTCCTTGCGAATGATGTAGCGAGGTCTATGATGAAATCAGCTGAAGTCATGAGGGAAGGTGGAATGGTTGTTTCAGATCATGCACCCGTCATTGTCGACTTCGATATTTAGGCCCGATAGTTCTGTTTAACGGCTACATGGCCCCAAGCCACTATTCAAGAGGTGAAGCGTCGGCGAACAATCATGGCGAATACGCTGGAAGAGAGGCTTGAGAGAATCCTTCCAGGTGGGAAGGGCGTCTGGATACCAATGGATCACGGGGCCTCTAGCTTTCCCGTTGAAGGACTTACGGATACCGAATTTGTGGTTGATTCAGTGATCAGAGGCGGAGCCGATGCTATCGTATTGCAAAAGGGTCTTCTCAGCTATCACCATTCTAGGAATGGTTGGGAGGGGTATGTTTGCCACATCTCAGTCTCCACCATTCACGGAGGTGAGAGATCCCAAGACAAGGTTTCCGTGGCAACAGCTTCAGAAGCACTCCTCAGGGGCGCGAATGGAGTTTCAGCTCAAGTGAACTTGGGCGATAAACATGAGTCGGAGATGATAGAGAGGCTCGGCGAATTATCCAGGCAAGCATATTTGGAAGGATTACCGGTTCTCGGCATGGTATACCCGAGGGGGCCCAACCTAGTTATTGAGAAAGACGACCCGACAGGAGGGGTGGCCCACGCTGCAAGGATCGCATGGGAACTGGGATGTCATGTCGTAAAGGTTCCATGGACGGGTTCTCCTGAATCCTTTTCCAAAGTTGTCGAGGCCGTACCCATCCCAGTTCTTTTGGCTGGAGGCGAAAAGAAAGGCGATTTCAACAGGACCTTGTCGATTTTAAGGGAGGCTATGGCCGTAGGGTGCTCCGGTGTTTGCTTTGGTCGACAGGTATTCAGCTCAATAGATCCAGAATCATGTGTAAGGTCACTAAGGGAAATTGTTCATGGTAATGAGAATACACTCTGAAGAGGTGGTGTAATGGAGATATGGTTAGATGCCCAGAAATATGGAAATTCCCACCAACATGGAGATGAGACACGAGTCTGGGAAGGAAACAGCTCTGATGTGGCGATGATTGAGATAATGAACGCGGAAGGGCAACAAGAAGCAATCTCCCTCATTGGCAGTGTTCCTTGGATATTGATTAGATGTCGGGACTGGAAGATGATACCACTAGAAAACCTAGTGGCTGCATCTATGGGTAGCGGGACCAAAATAGCAGTTGCAATCTCAGAGACAGTTGATCTCCAGGGAGTAGCGTTTGCGCTCCAACATGGCGTTGACGCAGTAGCCCTCCCTCCAAGAAGCCATTCTCCGGGCCTATGGTCAACTGCTCTGTCAATAATAAAGGAGAACGGAAAGAGTATGCCAGAATTGCACGGACAATCTCTTTCTCACGCCAAAATTACATCTGTGTCAGAAGGAGGAATAGGGGAGAGGGTCTGCGTTGACCTAACAGAGAGATTAGTGGAGGGAGAGGGCATCGTCGTAGGGTCCACTTCCTCCTGCCTGAGTCTAGTTCATGGAGAGACCATTCCCTCCCAGTATGTCCCAACCAGGCCATTTAGAATCAATGCGGGAGCTGTCCACTCCTATGTCATAATGGGAGATAACTCCACCAAGTACCTCAGTGAATTAAAATCAGGAGACAGTGTTTCAGTTTTTTCAGTTGATGGCTCAATCAGAGAATCAACAATTGGGAGGCTAAAAATCGAAAGAAGACCCTTGCTCAAGATTTCTTTCAGGTCAAATGAATTTACTGGCCACGTTATGGTTCAGCAGGCAGAGACAGTACGTCTGATTTTGAGTGACTCAACGCCCATATCAGTCACAGACATTTCTCAGAATGATGAAATCGTCGTCATCACAGACAATAGCATGCGACACCTAGGTACTGCAGTCTCAGGGGAGGTCAGAGAATTATGACAATTTTGGGATCGGGAGAGGCATTCGGGGCGATTTCAATACTTCATGCCGTTGGGACAGGAAAGGGATGCTCAATTCCTATCAAATTGCCTATTAAGGTCAATATTCATGATGTTGAGATGATTAATCATGATGACAAACACGATATCCTCCCCACAATCTCATCCATTTGGCAAGAAAAGGGATATCCGGTTCCAGCTGTCCTCGGTTGGGAGGTAATCAGCGAAATCCCCATTGGTCAGGGGCTAAAATCCAGCTCAGCCCTTTCATGCGCAGCCATCAGAGCGCTGGACCAAGCATCGTGGACAGGCCTATCGGATTACGAGATTGTCGATCTAGCTGTGGAGGTGCAGAGGAGATCTGGTTGCACAATATCTGGAAGCATGGATGATACATGGGCGGCTTTGACCTCTGGGTGGAAAGCTGTAGATTCCACCAAACCATCTGAAGACTCAATCCTTTTCCAAGGAGATGTGCAGCCTGGACTTTCAGTCTTAATAGGATTAAGAGGCCAAAGAAATAATCAAGTAATAGCCCAAGAATTTTCTAAGAATGAACAGATTTTTGAAAGAGCGTTAGCATCTCTGATAAACGGGTCCATTTTAGATTCATTATCCTCGAATGGGATGGCAGTCGCAGCCTCCATGGG
>CAXHBZ010000053.1:0-6952 GCA_964015215.1 uncultured Candidatus Poseidoniales archaeon
TCTCGTGGGCTCGGAGATGTGTATAAGAGACAGTGTCAACTCGATCTTCGCTGTCTCCGATTGAGTGACCCCTTCAATCCTACAGCTTTGTACGGAATCAGAGCAATCGGAAACAAGTTCTAGCTGATTCTCGGTTCCTTCTATTCTGTACTGTATCCATCCGGACACTGGAACGACCCCCTCTGGACTAATATCGAGAGATATTACTGTCTCTTCTCCGACTGTGTAAACAACTTCACTTGGCCACTGTGAGGTCTCAACCCCCTCGTCCCATTCGGCGATACTGTATGACCCGTTAATCCCTGGAAACCCCAATATTAGTATCATTGCGATTACTGTGACGAATTGGTTGCGTGATATGTCATCGAGACCCGAGGACTCGTCTACGACAAACGGATCTAATATTGGTGTCGGACTAAATCTCCTCCATACTGCTATCGTTGCAATAACTAGCCAAGGGAACCATGGGTCTATGGCGAAAACAAAGACCATGAGAACTAATGTGGTTGCGAAAATGGCGGTCTGCTTATCATCCGCTAGGAGGTTTTCTGGACCCAAGATTGAATGAAGAAGGTGATCGCCGGGAAAGCCTGGGATTGGTAGCATCATTATCCATGATACCGTGCATAATCCAAGACCCGCGATTGCCAGTGGGTCCAGCCATTGTAATTTGATATCTAGAGAGTCGATTATCCCCAGTGGTTCAAGTATTCCAAATATTAGATTTCCACTGAATGCCATCGGAGGAGACTCCAGATCGGGAGGGTGGATGGAAGTAGTGGATATTCCCACTAATGTCAGAAATACTCCAAGGACGAACAATACAAGAGGAGAGGAAATCTCAATCACCCCCAGAGCCTTTCTGTTTGGAATTGGGACTTGGTCAGAACGTCTCTGAGAAATGAAGCCGGCTAGACCGAAGGGCCAAATTGGGTCAGATAGGGGAAATGCTAGTGGGGATAGATGGCCTATCGGGACATTATATCTCGCCGCCACTCTCCTTCTGACTTCACTTGCAAGAAGGACTGAAGTAATCAAGGGCAAGGAGAATCGTGTACATGATTTAGCTATTAGGGAAGCACTGAACTCCATGCCAGGGTCATTCCTGAGAATCAGGCCTGATCCAGCAATGGTCATGAATGAAAACATCGTGATCCAAATAATTACTTGTTGCCATTTTGGCATTATGAATACGTCGCTGGGGAGATCTGTCACACTCAAGACAGGAGGGTCTCCCTTATCCAAAAGTCCTATCATCCCAAGCTTCTCAAGGTGGGAGTTCATCTCAATTAGGCATTCACTCTCTGAATTTCCAGCTATTCCGTTTACCCTCCATGAAAACTCGCCAGATTCAGGGTCTCCGAGTATGAAATACCTAGATGAGATTACTTGTATTAAGTCTCTTTTACTCCATGTTTCGACATCTATTTCGAGCCTTCCGTGCGTCGGCTCTGGAGAAGTCATGCCCCTACCAGAGGGAGGTCTGATTTTACCCCTCGCTTCGAACGCGCAAACACTTACTTGTTCTTGAATCGCTTTAGGCGGAAGGTTTCCTCCCTCTCCATTTCTTCAAGCCTCAGTTGGATGAATGTTTGGGCTTCCTTCATTTCTGGTATGACCTTGAACTCCAGAGCATTGACTCTTCTTTTGGTGGCTTCGATTTCTTCAAGAAGTCTCTTCAGAGTAGCCTCCATTTCAGCGGCCTTCACCACTTTTTCAATCAACAGTGAATATGAGTCGGCGGCTTCATCTATGTACGGCGACCCTCCAATAAGTCCCAGTCCTCTATCTTCGGTCGATAGTTTGAGATTCTGCCCGTCCACCTTAGGAACTACAACCCCCATGATATTCCTCCTAGAAACACTGACTTCGGGTCTCTTTGAGGCGGCTATCGCAGCACTCTTTACCGATAGTCCGCCCTCTATTGAGGAAGCGAGGCTGATTGCCTGTAGGGCGTCTCTGTAAGTCCCAACTAGCTCCTCTCTAGCAGAAATCATCTCCGAAAGAAGAGTTCGGAACTCATGGAAAAGACCGTCTCTCTTCATTTTCAGAAGATTGTAGCCACTACTGGTCTGCTTGATGCGCCGCTTTAGATTGATCAACTCGGACCTTGTTGGCTTAATGTCTAGAGCCATGTTATTACCTCAGATTCACTCCTCTTCGCCTGATGATTTCTCAGTTGGATGATACTTGTCAATCCACTTCTGGTCGAGTCGCACAAGATACTTGGTGTCAATATTGGAAAGAAGATTCCATGCCAGATCCAACGTACCTTCACTAATTGATCTATCTTCATCTCTGCTCTGCCTTAGGAATTGATCCTCAAAGATGTCTGCGAACTTGAGCAACTGCAAATCACGTTCATTCAGTGCGTCTTCCCCTACAATCGCTACTAGTCCCCTGAGTTCTCTTCCCTGTGCGTAAGCCGCATAGAGCTGGTCGGACACCGATTTGTGATCCTCTCTTGTCTTTCCATCGCCGATACCGGCATTCATCAGTCTGCTTAGTGATGGCAGTACATTGATAGGGGGATAGATTCCCTTTTGATGTAGCTCTCTGGAAATCACAATCTGCCCTTCCGTGATGTATCCCGATAGGTCTGGAATTGGGTGAGTTATGTCATCCCCGGGCATTGTAAGAATCGGGAATTGTGTGATAGATCCCTTCTTGCCCTTGACCAATCCTGCTCTCTCGTAGAGCATCGCGAGATCGGTATACATGTATCCTGGATAACCTCTCCTTCCTGGGACTTCCTCTCTGGCGGCACCGATCTGCCTCAATGACTCACAGTAATTCGTCATGTCTGTGTAAATAACCAGAACGTGGTAATCATGTTCGAAAGCCAGATACTCGGCGGCTGTAAGGGCAAGACGTGGAGTGATTAGTCGTTCGACTGCTGGGTCGTCTGCGAGATTTACGAATAGTGCTGAATTCTCTAACGCCCCAGTCCTCTCCAAATCGTGCACGAAGAAGTTGTACTCCTCGGCTGTAATCCCCATTGCGCAGAAAACCACCACGAAGTCATCATCGCTATCCACCAATTTGGCCTGTCGGGCAATTTGAAGGGCGATATCATTGTGTGGTAGTCCGCTAGCACTGAAAATCGGTAGCTTTTGGCCCCTGACGAGTGATGTGCAGGCGTCTATCGCAGAAATTCCTGTCTGGATAAATGACTCTGGACTCTGTCTGGAGTATGGATTGATAGCGGCTCCAATTATGTCTGCCATTTCATCAGCGACAATATCTGGGCCACCATCACGAGGCCGTCCTGCCCCATCCAATATTCTACCAATGAGTCCCTTGCTGACCGGGAGCTTGAAAACGTCCCCGAGGAACTTAACTCCGGTCTGCCTGTCGACGGAGGCGGTGCCTTCGAAAACCTGTACGATTACTTGCTCGTCTGATGTGTCGAGAACCTGGCCGTTCTTGATGGATCCATCGCTTAGCATCAATTGTACTATCTCACCGTATGATACTGGCTCTGTCTTGTTTAGGAAAACCAATGGCCCCTTGACGTCTGTAATGGTTCTGTATTCTTTTCCGCTCATAATATCACCTCTCAATTGGCCTCCATACTAGCATCTATCTGCTTATTCATCTCGCTGACCAAATCATTGATTCTAGCTTCATACCCCTTCTCAAACCGGCCTCTCATCAGGTCGGTCCTTGCGGGGACGTTGACGACATCCTCTAGCTGCGCTCCACCAGCGATAGCCTTCTTTGCCTCTTCCTGGAAGGAAAGTATGGCCTTGGCCATGTGGTACTGCAAGTCCAGATCGCTGAATGTATCAACATCGTGGAATGCATTTTGCTGTAGGAAGAACTCTCGAATCATTCTTGCAACCTCAAGTGTAAGTTGCTGATCGACCGGTAATGCATCTGAACCGACTAATTGAACGATTTCCTGAAGTTCTGACTCTATTTGGAGAAGTGTGCTTATCTCTGTCCTGACCTCTGGGAAGTCAGGGGCGATATTGTCTCTGTACCATTGATCGAGAGCCTGAGGGTAAAGGCTGTATGAATTCAGCCAATTGATCGCTGGGAAGTGCCTTTGCCTAGCGAGGCCGGCGTCAAGGCCCCAGAAAACCTTCACGATTCTCAAAGTGCCCTGGCTCACTGGCTCCGAAATATCTCCACCAGGAGGGGAGACGGCTCCGATTACCGAAACCGAGCCATCTGAGCCTGAGAGGGTCTCTACTCTTCCCGCCCTCTCATAGAATTCAGCTAGTCTGCTTGAGAGGTATGCAGGATAGCCTTCTTCGCCTGGCATTTCCTCAAGTCTGGAGGAGATTTCTCTCATTGCCTCAGCCCACCTGCTGGTTGAATCTGCCATCAGAGCTACGTTGTAGCCCATGTCCCTGAAGTACTCGGCTATGGTTATTCCAGTATACACTGATGCTTCCCTTGCAGCTACTGGCATGTTAGATGTGTTCGCAATCATTACTGTTCTGTTCATCAGTGGCTTGTTCGTGTTTGGATCGATGAGATGGGGGAATTCATCCAGAACCTCCGTCATCTCATTTCCTCTCTCTCCACACCCGATATAAACCACAATTTGTGCATCGGACCACTTGGCTAGTTGCTGTTGTGTGACCGTCTTTCCAGATCCAAATGGGCCCGGGATTCCTGCTGTGCCACCTTTTGCTAGGGGGAAAAGGAAGTCTAGAATTCTCTGACCCGTGATAAGTGGAACATCTGGAGCGTACTTTTGCACGAAAGGCCTTGGGTGGCGTACTGGCCATTCTTGCATCATCGCAATCTCGGTTCCGTCATCAAGCTCACAAACAGTCTCTGTGATGTTGTACGTCCCGGACTTGATGGCCTTAACCTTCCCACTCACGTTGGGGGGGACCATGACCCGATGCTCTATGGTCTCGGTCTCCTGCACCTTGCCTATGACATGGCCCGAACTCACCTCATCTCCTTTCTTGACTACTGCGTTAAACTCCCATTCTCTTTTGAGGTCCAGTCCATCGGCGTCAACACCACGTGTGATGAAAACGCCCATGGTCTCTTCCAGCTTGGGGAGTGGGCGTTGAATTCCATCGTAGATTTGTGTCAACAGTCCCGGTCCTAATTGAACCGAGAGAGTCTGACCAGTTCTGATGACCGGTTCCCCAGGCTTTATGCCAGAGGTCTCCTCATAGACTTGTATCACGGACTGATCACCGTGCAACTCGATTACTTCGCCCATTAGTCCCTCATCACCAACCCTGACGACTTCATACATTCTAGGCGATATTCCTACTGCTGTCACAACTGGTCCCGAAATCCGGTAGATTACTCCATTCTCTTTACTCATTATTTTCACTTCCTGTTTAGTTACTTACTTCCAAAGGTCCACACCTAGGGCAGACTTGATGGACTCACGGAGGGTGTTATCTTCCTCGGTCCCTATCCCCAATACAGTTGGGGTCACACTTTCCGTTAGCTGTAAGCGTAGCCTATCGGAAAGCTTGTTGAGATCTTTGTTATCAACTACCACAACCCCGATCTCATTCTGGTTGAGTAGTGATTTGAGCAATTCTGATAGTTCATCCTCGCTACTTGGGTTATACAGAGTTTTCACACCTGCAAGTTGAAAACCCAGTGTGAATTCTAGAGGTCCGACTACTGCTATCTCCATTTTTTCACCTCAAAAGTCCATGTGAGCCTCAATTACATCATCTGGCAGGCCCACGGCCTTCCCTCTGACGAGCAGTCTTAGATTTCGAACTTCGAGAGCTTTGCACTCGATGTAGTGGATGATAGGGAAGGGGGAGATAGGGCTGAGGTAGGAGAATTTTTTCAGCAGGGAATGTCTATTGTGTGAAAGAAGCTCCGCATAGGGGTCAAGGGAGCCCTGCTCCTTAGATTTCTCTCTTGCCAAGTCGAGCCCAGCGCTATCAAAAGTTGAGCTTCTTGAAATCGCTTCTATAATTTCGGAGTCATCGCTCGCCACACATATTTGCTTGATTATCGCGGATTCTATCCTCCCTCCCGGTATAACTATTGAGTTGCGCTTTTCCTGTGACGTGCCTAGCCTGATGGCCCTTAGTTGGTTTATCAAATTCCTATGATCTATTTCCACCCTCAGGTACCGCAGTAGCTTTTTTTCTCCTCCGGATTTCACAGCTTGAATAGCGTCTGAAAAGTACTGCATGTCCAAGGCGTTTTCCATTTCTTCGAGGCTTGAGTCCCCCTCTAGTTTTGAGAGTGTTCTTCCCCAAGGGGTCCCCGACATCGCTTCTACAGCTTCGGAAAGGCCCTCTGTTGTTCTGACTATTGCCAACCATGGGGAATTCCTGGTATTTTCTGGAGGAAGTATTTGATCTTCAATTATTTCGTCGGATGCCCCACCATTTATTGCTCTGAGGACTGTTTTCGCTTTTTCGTAGTCAAATCTCTCCACATAAATGGCGACAAGGTCCCTCAGATGACCGTGGCAAAAGCTCAGGACCTCGTGTATGTCATTGTCCAAGTTATGGAAAAGGGCTGATTCGACGGCATCTGCACCTGTCATTCTAGTTGCATAAAGATCCATTTCAGATCTATATCCCAACTCGCCAACACTGGCAGCGATAGATTCCGGACCTTGCTGGAGTAACTGCCTCATCCTGGTTGGGTCGATTAGGCTAGCTTTTCGGGCTTTGGCCCTAGCTGAGGCGTTGTAAACATTGGAACGCCCGTAATTCATGCTAGCCACTGACTCACCTCTTATTCTCCGAATAGTATCTCATTGACAGATGCCATATTGGACTTCCAAGCATTCTCTAGGAGGCTGTCGAACCTGTAATCCAGAACAACCGCCCCGTCCTTTGACTCAAGAACAAAGCCTCCTAGTCCTGAAATATTTTCGCCCATCTCAAATTTTGATGAAGATAAGAACTTCCTGTCTATTTCAACAGGCCTCATGATCATCTCTTTTGTTTGAGATTTGACTTCTTCAATCAGTCCTTGTAGTATCTCTGTC
>CAXHBZ010000054.1:0-6939 GCA_964015215.1 uncultured Candidatus Poseidoniales archaeon
GATGTTGTAGCGTCTCGTGGGCTCGGAGATGTGTATAAGAGACAGGCTGGCTTCTCACTGCCTCAGATATCTGTCCTGACCGGAGGCATGATGGGTACGCTGGGAATTGCATTCTTCGCGGCCACTGATTACGTGACGGCGCTTTTTCCACTGGTCTTTGGTGTGGTAATAGCCGGCTTTGGTGCAATGGCCATCTCTAACCCAAAGTCAGGCTCCAAGGCAATGCAAATTTCGTTCTTCGCCTCGGGAGTCTCCGTAATGGTCGGACTCAGCACGGCTCTATCGGGAAGTTGGGTAACGACCACTTCGCTGATAGAACAGGTAATGATGACACTCATCGGTGCTGGTCACCTCACAGCCGGCTATGTGGTTCAGTTGCAGGTACAAGCGACGAAGAAAGAAAGCGAGACCTCCGAATTGGCTCTAGGCGAAATTAACCCCGTAAGGGAATTGGTAACCGCGGCCGAGTCATCGCCCGCTCCTGAGGAGAAGATAATCCCTGCCGCAGTCTTCGCCCTCGTCACGGACTAGTCATCGTTAGCTCTTGAGCTCGGGCGAGAGTAACGTGCAGAGTCTGGCCGTCATGGCGTCCAGTTGCAGAGCTTCGCCTCCTCCCTCGACCATCCTGAAGTCCGCCTCCGCCATAGTCTGAGTGACTGATAGCTTCTGGCTCTCCGTGAGGAAGGGAACGTCTCCCAATCCACGGTGGAGCTGGTTAACGAGGTCTGTGCCAGCCAGACCAAAGCGGTCTAATAGCTCTCTAAGCCTTCTTCTTGCTGGCTGGAACCCGTCCTCCCTGCAGGCGAGGAAGAATCGATGCAACTCTTCCGGAGGAGCAGTAGCGGTCGTCTCATACACAATCTCCCTTGAGACGTGTTCATCCATCGAGGCTGCCACCTGGAGTGAGGTTATCGCCTTCCTGAGATCACCAAGGCTGACGTGAACGATCGCATCGGCCGCGTCGTCATCGAGCTTTATTCCCTCTCCATCTGCCACGGACACCACCATCGACTTGACTTGATCGTCTGCCAAGGGCCTGAACCTGAAGACCGCGCATCGGGATTGTATTGGCTCGATGATTTTGGATGAGTAGTTGCAAGAGAGGATGAATCTGCAGGTCTGCGCATTCTGTTCCATTATCCTCCTAAGCGCGCCCTGGGCGTCGGGGGTAAGCGCGTCTGCCTCATCTAGGAAGATTACCTTGAATGTGGTCCCGGGGACTGGTGCGGTCCTGGCGAACTGCTTGACTTTGGTCCTTATCGACTCCAGCTTCCTCTCATCACTGGCATTCATCTCGAGCAGGTTCCTTCGATAGTCATCCCCGAACACGTCCCTTGCGAGCGCTATTGCCGCAGTGGTCTTGCCGGTTCCTGGCGGGCCTGCGAACATCAGGTGGGGGAACGAGCGCTTTCCGGCATACGCCTTCAAGCGGTCGACTACCTGTTTCTGGCCTTTGATATCCTCCACTGTGCGGGGACGATGCCTCTCAACCCAGAGCTCGCTCATGTTTACCGGCCATCACTAGCGGGCGGGCGTCCTTGAAGGTTGGGGGAGTGCTTAGTAGCTCTCTTCCTCGTTTGGGAAGTCACCACTCCTAACATCTGTGATGTACTGCTTTACGGCGTTGTCGATAACGTCCCCTAGATCTGCGTATCTTCTCAGGAACCTTGGTGAGAAGTCCTTGGTTATGCCCAGCATATCATGTAGGACCAGAACCTGCCCGTCACAATGAGGTCCTGCTCCAATTCCAATTGTTGGGATGTGGAGTTTCTCACTGACCATCTTGGCCAACTCAGCCGGAATTTTCTCAAGCACGATGGCAAAGCACCCCGCTTCCTGAAGTGCGAGCGCGTCCGTGATTAGCCTCTCCGCCTCTTGGTCCTCCTTCGCCCTAACTCCGTATGTGCCGAATTTGTAGATTGACTGTGGGGTGAGTCCCAGATGCCCCATGACTGGTATCCCAGCCGTTAGTATCCTCTTGATGGAGTCGGTGATTTCGATACCACCCTCGAGCTTGACTGCGTGCCCGGCTGACTCCTTCATTATCCTTATAGCGCTCTTCAGGGCAAGTTTGGTGTCCCCCTGGTAGGACCCGAAGGGCATGTCAACCACCACGAGTGCCCTGTCTACTCCGTTTACAACACATTGAGCGTGATATATCATGTGATCCAATGTAATGGGTACGGTGGTGTCGTTGCCTGCCATCACATTTGATGCCGAGTCCCCCACGAGGATGACGTCGACACCGGCTCCATCTACAAGCTTAGTGAGTGAGTAATCGTAAGAGGTCAGCATGGTGATATTCTCGCCCGCCCTCTTCATCTCCTGGAGGGTGTGTGTAGTGACTTTCTTCGCACGACCCGCTATCGCCATTGACTCACCCGGGTTCCCTCGAGAGGAGTTCAAGTCTTCAATTGCACGCCTGAGCCAGAATCACTCGGACTCGGAAATATCCCCGAATAGATTATCTTCGTCGATGCCCAGTAGGAACTCATCCATATCTATGATTCCGTTCCCATCTAAATCGATCTCGTGGAACAGGTTTCTGACATCGGGCCTCTCTAATTGAGGAGCGATGATGCTCATTGCATGAACGAATTCACCCTCAGTCATTTGTTTTGAGTATCTCTCCTTCAAGCCGGTGACACTGTTGAATATCATCCACCTCTTCTCACGCTCTGCCTGGGCTGAGTTGGTGAGCTTTGTCCTAACAGTCCTCCAGGGAGTCAACATAGGATCGGCTCTTTCCTTTCCGTACAAGTAGTAGATAAGGACCCCTACAGTACAACAGGCCAGTCCGCCGATGACAGCGGTCATTCCCATGACATAGAGTAGCAAGGCACCACTCAGTATCCCGAAAATCTGTATGTATGGATACATCGGGGACTTCCATTCTGGGCGGTACCAAGAATGCGTTTCAGATGCCCTCCGCAGGACTATCACTGAGGTGTTTATTGTCATGAATATCATAATCTTGAAACCGGAGGCCAGCTTTGCTATTTCCTCCACAGGAAGCAATGTGATGGCGAGGCCCATCGCCACACTCGTACCGACAATGGCCAGGTGTGGGGTTTGGTAGCGGGGATGCACGTTTCCCAATCCATCAGGTAGAAGGTTGTCTCTCGCCATTGCGAAGGGGAACCTAGAGGTGGCCATCAGGGAGGCAAGTGCTAGAGATGTGAGTACCGTGACGGCAAGAACTGCAGAGAAGGTCCCTGCTGTTGAGCCCCCCACCATCTCCGCGAATACGTATACTGGATCTTCTCTGGCTTTGCTTGTATCGGGGTCAAGGTACCCCGAGGGATCGACTGCCGACACCATGACGATTGTAATGATGACATACAGAGCGCATGCGATCACCAGAGAGAGGATCATTCCGTAAGGGATATTTCTGGTTGGATTCTTAATTTCGCCTCCCACTGCGGCAATCTTTGTCACCCCAGCGTATGCCACGAAGACGAAGGCAGTAGCATGGGCAA
This sequence comes from uncultured Candidatus Poseidoniales archaeon, assembly GCA_964015215.1. Classification (GTDB taxonomy): domain Archaea; phylum Thermoplasmatota; class Poseidoniia; order Poseidoniales; family Thalassarchaeaceae; genus MGIIb-O5. The sequence continues at coordinate 3,480 of CAXHBZ010000054.1, forward strand.
CATCCTCCCACCCAGAGCCATAAGCCTCATTCCCGAAGGCAACGTCCCAATTCATCGGAAGGGTGAAGATTGACCAAATGCACAAAACTGCCAAAAATCCCACCATCAAAACGACAATTGGGGTCTGAATCTTCTTGATTTTGTTAACCCCCAATATGTTGATGACAGTGATGAGAGCGAGGAGGATCAAGGCCGCTATCTCGATGTTGATAGTTACTCCCAGAAGCTCCTCCAAGGCCCAAAGGTAAGCCTTGAATCCGACTAATGCTACGACCGTCTTAAGCATGGATGCACCCCATAGTCCAGCCCCGGCAATCGTTCCGACAAGTGGGCCGAAGGTTCTCTCTATGTAGACGTAGGAACCTCCAGAGGATGGCATGGCAGTGGACAGCTCCCCCTTGGATACCGCCGCGGGGAGGATGGCCAGTGCGGCAAGCAGGTATGCCAGCCATATGCCTGCAACGGGGACTGTCCCTCCTCCCATATCGACCATCACCAGGGCAGGCAGGACGAATAGACCCGAGCCAAGCATGGCCGAAAGCGAAATTATGACCACTGAGAACATTCCGAGCTTTCTCTCCAAGGTGTCGGAAAGTCCCTCCACGGGCCTGTAAGCGAAGTCGATTAGGCCTCCCGGTCCCTGACCCGCCATGTGCCGTGGTACAACCGATGTTTGTTGAACATTGCCACGACAGGTCCAGAGGAAAACAGACTGGAATACCCACAGAGTTAGAAGTGAGGACATGTTGCAACGTAACATGACCAGCAAGATAGAGCAGAATACCATTGCATCCGTCCACTACACGGGCACCTTCACTGACGGCGAGATTTTCGATTCGAGCGAGGGGAGGGCACCTCTCTCCTTCGAAGTTGGCAAAGGCCAGATGATATCAGGGTTCGAGCAGGAGATGCTCGGTGCTGAGATCGGGGAGAAAAGAGAGTTCACCCTTACCCCCGACAGAGCCTATGGGGAGAGGGACGAGGACGCAATCCAGAAGGTCCCCCGCAGTCAGTTCCCCGATGAGATGGAAATCGAGGTCGGTATGGTACTTGGCGCCCAGAGCGAGATGGGGCCCATCCAGTTTTCAGTTGCATCTGTCGAGGATGACTCCGTTACTGTAGATTTCAACCACCAGATGGCTGGAAAAACTCTGAACTTCTCTGTCGAGGTTGTCGATGTCCGTCAAGCTCCGGAACAGAGCGAAATGGACGGATGTGGGCCCGGGTGCGGGTGCAACTAATTCGCGGACAGTATACCCACAGGGTTAGAAACGGGGGCCAAGCGCCTAAGTGCCATGACAAACAAGGTTGAGGTCAACAAGGTGGTTTCAGTACACTACACGGGATCATACACTGACGGCGAGGTTTTCGATACAAGCGAGGGAGGGGACCCTCTATTGTTCTTAGTTGGGCATGGTCAGATGATACCTGGATTTGAGCAGGAGATGCTAGGTTCTGAGGTAGGCGAGAAGAGGGATTTCACACTGACTCCAGAAAAGGCATATGGCATGAGAGACGAGGCTGCGATCCAACAGGTCCCCAGAAGTCAGTTCCCTGAAGACATGGAGCTATTGCCCGGGATGGTCCTCGGGGCCCAGAGCGATCGTGGACCAGTACAATTCTCGGTCGTTTCGATCGATGGTGATGAAGTCACGATCGACTTCAATCACCAGATGGCTGGGATGACTCTCAGATTTAGCGTGGAGGTAGTAGGGATAAGAGATGCCACCAATGATGAGTTGGCTCACGGACACGCCCACGGCCCTGGCGGGGCCCATCACTAGAGCTCCGAATCATTCTTTCATGGGGGCTCGTCTGACGTCATGATGAGAGTCACAGCTGTTCTTGCGGCCATGCTCATGCTGTCAGCGATGATCGGCGGGTGCCTTGGGACGGATCTTATCCCATCCATGGTGGATGATCCCTCAGATGAGATGCCGCTCAGGTTGAATCACATACAGATGGAGGGGACTCACAACTCGTACCACGTTGAGCCAATATTCTCCCCAACCAGAGAATACATGTACACTCACCAAGAGCTTGGAGTACAGGCATCCAATCAAGGCGTTAGACAGTTCGAGCTTGATGTTTGGTGGGATGTCAGAGAAGGCCTGAGAGTCTACCACAACCAGTATGACTCGGGGACGACTTGCCCGACTTTCCAAAGCTGTTTGGAGGCTCTCCTTCTCTGGTCACAGGAGAATAGTGAGCACCATCCAATCATGATTTGGGTCGAGCCCAAGGACTGGCTAGAGCAAGGTGCTGAGGTCACAACCACCGTACAGCTAACCGGTATACTTCAGGATATTGAGGACGAGATATCCCAATTTTGGCCAGCAAATCTTACCATAACCCCTGATGACGTACGGGGAAGCGCCTCTAACCTCACCGGGGCAGTTCTAGATGACGGTTGGCCCTTGATCGAAGAGAGTCGTGGAAAGGCGATGTTTATACTTCTGGCCACCGGAGACATGAGGGATTTGTACATGGGAGAAAGACCTGGCTTGATCGAGGCAAAGATGTTCCCAATGTTTACCTCTCAAGGCCAGTACCCAGGCGAGGAGGTAATCTTCTCTCTCACTGACCCACTAGGGGATGGTGAGGAAATAACTAGGCTTGTTGAGGAGGGATTCATTGTCAGGACGAGGGCTGACAGCGGGGGAGTCGAGCCAGATAACAATGACACTGCTAGGTTCGAAGCGGCCCTTTCATCCGGTGCTCACACCATTGCGACCGATTACCCGGCGCCCGTAGACGGAATGGACTACTGGATTGAGATTCCGGGTGGCAGTCCAAGTCGGTGCAATCCAGTGGTTTCTCCGGATTGGTGCACGTCTTCGGCCGTTGAGAGTCTCGAAACCTCGGATTAATCAGCTTACTGTGCCATGTTCAAGTTCGCCTCTTTCTGAGGCGTCGAACCAAACAACTCTGCATTCCCCGCATGCGTCCAAATCGATTGTTTCCTCGGCGTTTGGCACCATTGCCTTTGCTGCAGAGACGACGACGGCAATTGCCAATCCAGCTACCAGTTCTCCTGCAGAGTCAGGTATCCTTCCTCCTCGCCCCCTATGGCCATCAGAATCATCAGAAGGAGTGTATGGAACAGAGAATCTTCCCATTTTCTCAGTACACACTGGGCAGTGTAAATCGCTGCTAAACGGGGCCATTCCATCAATCAGTAAGTTTAGTTTGGACAATGATTCCTCATCGAAAATATACGCCATTGCCTTATCCTCGAACATCTTACCGTTGCATGAATTGCAAACGTGGGTTTTCGATGAAACAAAACCATATTTGGCCACTGAAAAAAGCGCTGTTATTCCGAAGAGAACCAGAACAGTCAGATCGGGATGGGGGTGGGATGCTCCTTCAATCCCCCAATCATAAACAAAAAAGGACCCTAGAAAGTAGAAAATCCCAAGTAAAAAAATACCTAATCCTAACAGCATTCCGGTATCTG
>CAXHBZ010000055.1:0-6833 GCA_964015215.1 uncultured Candidatus Poseidoniales archaeon
CAGGAGGAGCTACTGAATGCCAATGAGTGGCTTATCGTTACAGGTATTCCTTTGGGAGAGCACACCAAATCATCATCCAGCCCGATGTCCAGTGTTGAGACGAAGGTATTGCCCGGGTCGTACATCTGGCAAATGGCAGATGGCGGTGAAGCGGTCGAGGCACTTTCCAAAGCCATTGAGACCGGAGAGATTGAGAGTTTTTCTCCGTTAATCAAAAAGGAATATGCCAAAAAATTCTACCCAAATGATCCTGAATTTCCATCTCAATGGCACCTAGAAAATAATGGCCAGACTGGTGGACTAACTGGCGAGGATGCCAATCTATCAGGTGCTTGGGACTCATACAATGGCTCGGGGGTAGTCATAAGCATAGTTGACGATGGATTAGATATCTCCCATCCAGATATTGCACCCAACTACGATCAATCGGCTTCGTATGATTGGTGTAATGACGATTCGGATCCGACTCCACTGAGTTTTGATGGCCACGGAACTGCAGCCGCAGGTGTTGCCGGCGCGGCTGGAAATAACTCAATTTATGTCTCAGGTGCTGCATTTGGTGCGAGTCTGGCTGGTTCGACCCTGTTAGCCTGCTCAATCAGCGACTTTGTTGAGTCTGAGGCGCTGAGCTACGAGAACGACTACATTGACATATACTCGAACTCGTGGGGGCCAAGTGATACAGGGAGAATTTTGGATGGCCCGGGACCTCTAATGACAGCCGCATTTGAAAATGATGTTTTTCAGGGGAGAGATGGCCTAGGTAACATAATCACTTGGGCGGCTGGAAATGGTCTCACTAATGATGATGATTCCAACTATGATGGTTACGCGAACAGTAGGTACACCATTGCAGTAACCGCGATAACTCACCAAGGAGACCAATCATACTATGCTGAGCCCGGCGCGAATATCCTAGTTGCCGCTCATTCGAATGGAGATGGAGAAGCAATTACAACCACAGACATTGTTGGTTCTGGGGGTTACAACTCATCTGGTAATGTGACAGACACATTTGGTGGAACGTCAAGCGCGACACCGCTTGTTTCGGGAGTAGTCGCGCTAATGCTGGAAGCAAATCAAAACCTAACTTGGAGAGACGTCCAGCACATTCTAGTTAATACAGCTAGGGTTAATGACCCAAGTGATTCCTCTTGGGAGATAAACGGAGCGGGTCACGACGTATCTCATAAGTACGGTTTTGGCGCTGTTGATGCCAATGCTGCGGTTACGATGTCATCTGGTTGGACGAATGTTGAGGACGAGGTTAACCTGAGTATCGGCCCTATGAATTCGAATTTTGATTTGGGCGATGGGATATCCGGATGGGATGATTTCAACATCACGATTACGGATGACCTTACCATTGAGAGTGTAGACGTGACAGTTGACATTTCGCATGACTACAGGGGAGAATTGGAGATTGTACTAGTCTCTCCTACAGGGAAAGAATCGTGGCTAGCTGAAGAAAGAAGCGATAGTGGGGATGATTATGATAACTGGACATTCAATACTGTTCACCACTGGGATGAGTCTTCACTTGGTGAGTGGCAGTTGAGGATCAGGGACGGGGATTCTGGCAACAATGGGACGCTAAATCACTGGTCACTTGTCATACATGGCACTGACGCGGATTTGGATCATGATGATGATGGATTAGAAGATGTAAATGAGACGGGGATTTGGGGGACGGACCCATACGATCCAGATACCGACGATGATGGATTGAGTGACTATCAGGAAGTCATGAATCATAGTACAAACCCATTGTCTCCGGATTCAGATCTAGATGGGGTAAGTGACTTTGCTGAGATAATGATGTACGGAACTAACCCACTGCTAAATGATACTGACAATGACGGCCTCTCAGACGGTGCTGAAGTGAATTTCTGGGGCAGTGATCCTTTATTGTTTGACCCTGACAACGATGGAGACCTTTTCTATCACTTCAATGACTGTAACGATCAGGACCCAATGGTCAATCCGGGAAGGCCTGAGGTACTGAATGGAGTGGACGATAATTGTGATTTACTGACAGACGAGGGTTTCAATTTCACTGACTCGGACGGGGATGGATTGCTAGATTGGCCGGAGTATCATGTGCATCAAACTGGATACATGGATAGTGATTCAGATGACGACGGGCTCAGTGACGGGGCTGAGGTTTTAACGTATGGGAGCGACCCGAATTCCGCTGATTCAGATGACGACGGAGATGGTTGGTATTGGTTCCAAGACTGTGATGACGAGGATAGTTCTAGATCGCCAGGTCTGAGTGAAGTTCTTGATGGAATTGACAATGACTGTAACGAAGTCATGGACGATGGTTTTGAGTTGATTGACACCGACGGGGATCAGCTTAGTGACTATGAGGAATACCACAATCTTTCCACAAATCCCTATAACGGGGATACAGATGGAGACGGTCTCCCTGATGGGTATGAAATAAGTGTAACAAAAACGGACCCTGTAATGGCGGATCCTGATGAAGATGGGGATGGAGAGTACTGGTTCGAAGATTGTGATGACACAGACCCTGAAAGAGCAAGTTATCTATCCGAATGGCTTGATGGGAAGGACAATGACTGTGACGAAACCGTGGATGAAGACTTCATTGACGTCGACACCGATGGTGATCTTTTGGTGGATTACGATGAATTCCACTTACATCTAACGTCTGCCACCAAATCCGATACTGACGGTGATGGTTATTCCGACGGTTATGAGATACTAGAGACTGGCTCTGACCCATTGGTGTTCAATTTTGACAGTGACAAAGACGGCTTTTTGGATTTCGAGGATTGTGATGACTCAGATGAGTTGGTCTACCCCGGGTCAAGCGAGAGTTGGAACGGTATTGACGACGACTGCAATAATTTGATTGATGATGGATTTTCCAGAGTTTCTTATCTTTCGACATTCCCACTGGATTCAGATATCGATGCCTGGTATAGTAAAAACGAGACTTTAGACCTAGATATCGGCCCTATACCAGATGGAGTGCAGTACAGTGTAGTATGGACATTTGGCGACTTCTCATTCGCAGGAAATGAAAATTACTCAGGGGATAGCATCTCGATACCTGATCTAGACTGTGATTCTCCTGATGGGAATCTGGAAGTCTACCTCTGCTCAAGCGGTAGTGGAGAGCAGAGGGTTACCGCCTCGATAATTGAGAGTGGGGCGACAACAGAAGTGGTCTGGAGTTTCGATATGATTATTTCTAAGACTCCTGATAAGTTATCCGAGAGGTTGGTTTCGTACATACTAACTCCTCTAGGAGTAGTCTCTTTCATCGTATCTCTATCTTTACTTCTGGGGGCAAGCTATTTGTTGACTTCCCAACTTTCCTACAGAAGAAGCGTCAGAGAGGCCTACGAATTCTATCAAATTAGTCCGGGACAGGAGGATTCTGACTCTGCCAGGGGATACTCTTCATACGATAGCGAATTATACTCCATACCAAGTGCACCTGATTTGTCCTCTATGTCATCCTCGCCATCAACCGAGAGGGCGTTCAATGAAGGGGATGTCCCTCCGCCTCCACCTCCCGGAAGTTACTGAGTTGGATCTGATTCCGCTGCTTCTTCATCAGAATCTGTCGGGGGGTTAGTTGACCACTCGGCATCCACATTATCATCAGACCATTCCCCTCCAACGGTAATGTCCTCTACTTCGTCGTCATCTCTCCAGACTGGGTCCCCATCAGCCCCGCTGATGACTAGACAATCATCCTCATCGAGTCTCTTCCTTATGGTTTGAACTCCCTTGGTGACAGGTAGAATGTGGCCCACGGGAGTTCCGGCAGTAACGAAGGGATTGGTTGCGGAGCAAATGATCAGCCCCCGTGTTGGAGACACTATGTCATGAGACTCAGAAGGCCTCTCCGGATTGGTCACAGTGGCAACCACCTCTCCATCATCCACGAAACTCCCCGCAGGAGCGAGTACATCCAATAAGCCACCTTGGTCGGATCTAATCCACAAAGAACCAGATGCAAGAATCCTGAAGCTTGGTCTGCTTGGATGGCCCGGAATCATCCTCAGTGACCTTAGAACATTTAGAATGCCATACAAAGAGACCTGTACTGATTCTGGATCAAGTTCGTCTGGTCCACCTCCCTCGAAGGTCACACAGGCTATATCAGCATCATTGGTTACCCTTCTTAGAGATCCCTTCGGGCCCACATTATCCAGTATTGCCTCGATTCCAAATGACCTTGCTATTCTGTTACTCGAGGCATGTGCCAAATTGGCCCTGATCTGAGGCATGTTGGTTCTACCGACGGCTGCGGTGTGTAAGTCGATAACATAGTCACTTCCAGATATGATTTCCTTCCAGAACCTGTTCGCCACACGGTAAGATGTGTTGCTATCTGGTTTTCCCGGAAAGGATCTGTTGAGATCTCTGCCATCTGGCATGTAGCGACTCTTCATCTTGTAACCTGGCATATTCACAATGGGAACGATCCTCACAGTGCCTGATAACGCCTCGGGGTCTATGGCCTTCCCACTACCGATGAAATTGGGCCCTGACAAGTATGTCAGAGCCAGAGGCCCCACAAGCTCATTTCCGTGAACGGCGCCAAGCAAAGTTACGGTTGGCCCTGGACGGGCCCCATGAACAACCGTAACGGGAACTGGCCATGATTCACCAATATCGACAGAGAGGAGGTCAAATTCCAATCTCCTGATTGATCCGGGTGGGATTCTCTTCCTCAGGAAAGTATGGTTCTTAGGGCCGTTCTGACGAGACCATTTTTTTGGCGTGCCGTAACTCCCCTCCAGTGCCTTTTCAATTTCCTTCCTCCGCCTCTTTGGAATCTGATTTGCAACCTTCAGAGGAGTAAACCTTCTCCTCTTCGATCTGGGCGGTAGGCTCTCCGGCCTGTCGGAGCTTTGCTCACTGTCTGAGCCCTCTGTGGAATCGGTCAACGGCCCTCCCAGTAGGTTTGACATAAATAGGATACGTTAACGGGAATTTGGGAATTATTCAATTCCTCCAAGCCCCTCGAACATGCATGAAAGACCAGAGTGGACTCTCGGTACAAGAAGAATACGCGCCCAATAGCATATGCTTTGGATGTGGGCCCTCAAATAAAAAGGGACTAAGGATAAGGTCTTTCAGAAAGGAGGGTGGACTTACCATGGAATTCAATCCTGAGAAACATCATCAAGCATTTCCGGGAATGGTCAATGGAGGAATAATCGGTTCATTACTAGATTGTCACGGAAATTGGACTGCAGCTATTGCGCTGATGGACCAAGATGATTCCAAAGAGCCTCCATGTACAGTCACGGCCTCATATAGCGTCAGCCTGAGAAGGCCGACCCCCAACGACAAGCTACTGAGGATAGACTCAGAAGTGGTTGAGTTGCTTCCGGACAGAGTTAGAATAAGAATGAGCTTGACTTGTGATGAAAAGCTATGTGCGACTGGAGAGGGTTTATTTGTCGCAGTGACAGAAGGACATCCTGCGTATCACAGATGGAATTAGTCACATATTCACGCTATCCTTTAGAACGGCCCAACAAAACGGAAATCGTGACTGCGGAGGGCATCGGAATGGATCACTTGGGAATAGACCCGAGGATTACTACATTCTTGAGAGAAAACTGGGGCATTGAGGAGTTCTTTCCGCCTCAGCTTGAGGCTCTGCCCATCGTACTAGATGGAAAGAGCCTCATGCTTACAATTCCGACTGCAAGTGGTAAGTCATTAGTTGCTTACATCGGATTGATTAATCGCTTGATAGGAGATATGGAAGGAATGAGGGGAGTCTATGTAGTGCCTTTGAAGGCACTAGCATCGGAGAAATTTGACGATTTGAAAGAAATAGCCAGATCCGTTGGCTTATCGGTTGGTCTGGCTACAGGAGACCGAGGTAGCGAATCAATAGGACTTGAGGACTCGGATATTTTAGTCTGCACGAGTGAAAAGCTTGACTCCATACTCAGAACCAAGTCGGGTTTCTTAGAAAACCTAGGAGTTGTAGTCTCAGATGAGTTTCATCTCCTGAATGATTACGGACGAGGCCCTACCCTCGAAGTAACTCTTTCAAGGATAATGCACGTTAGACCTGAGGCTCAAATTATCGCGCTCTCTGCAACTGTGGGCAATTCTGAAGAGCTTGCTAAGTGGTTAGATGCTACGCATGTGAAGTCTGATTGGCGTCCGATTCCTCTGCATTATGGAATAATGACTGGCCTAGATGTTAATATCCATAGAATCGAAGGATCCACTGGAAATGACTCACCGAAGTCCCAGACCCTCTCAGGAATGAAGAATAGAAGACTGCAGGCTGCTCTAGAGGACACATTATCGGTGGGTGGGCAATTACTAGTCTTCGTTTCATCACGAGCATCAGCAGCCAAGGAGGCCCGAGTTCTCTCGGAACATTTGCTAAAACTAGTCGAAGAGGGTTCGAACATAATCTCCGAGAAGGATTCCAAAAAATGGGGGTCTCTGTCCAAGGAAATTTCTAGGGCCGGGGAGGACTCTTCAACTAGCTCCTCACTGGCCAGATCCTCCAAGGGCGGAGTAGGTTTTCATCATGCAGGACTTACGAACCGACAAAGAAGGCTGATAGAAAAGTCCTTCAAAAAAGGAGATATGAAGTGCATAGTTGCTACCCCAACGTTGGCCCAAGGTGTGAATCTTCCTGCCAGAAGGGTCGTTATCAGGGATTTCAGGAGGTGGAGCGTTGCCGCAAGTGCATCGATGCCCCTGTCCGTAATGGAAGTAAGACAGATGCTAGGGAGAGCTGGGAGGCCGAAGTATGATAATTATGGGGACGCTTGGATTTTGTCCAAAGATAAGGATGAGGAAAAGAG
>CAXHBZ010000056.1:0-6719 GCA_964015215.1 uncultured Candidatus Poseidoniales archaeon
ATGTTGTAGCGTCTCGTGGGCTCGGAGATGTGTATAAGAGACAGGTAATGAGGTTGATTGAGGCCCCCGAGGGAGAAAATCCCCCCCGAGGGCTTTCGTTTTCCTATTTGCCGTCGACTAAACGATCAGCGCATTGGTGGTGCGAACTGCAGGCCACCCTCAGAAACGAGAGCGTTTGCAGTTCCAACACGGGAAAGGACGCATCCTTCCATAGCGGCTGAGCCGCTGGTCCCGTCATAGGTTCCATCACAGAATGAGTTGTCCCATGCCTCTCCATAGTTTCCGGAGGTGGATAGAACGTTCTGCATCCATGTTGCTGGTAGCGGGTTAGCGTCAGTGCCTAGACCTAGGTTCTGGTTCAGAAGCCTGTCAACAGCTGGATTGGTCATGTCTGCGTCCATGTAGTTCTCAGAGTCGATTCCCATCTCTTCAGCGGTAACCATTCCGAACCATACCCATGTCACGACATCCTTCCAGTCGGAGTCCATATCACGAACTGCTGCGCCTAGAGGTTCCTTGGAAAGTAGCTCAGGAGCAATCCATAGATCGCAGTCAGAGCAGTCTCCAGCGGCCTCAAGGGTGTACTTCTTTGCAACCATTGCTGACATGTCGCCAGTGAATGCGTCACAGGAGCCAGAAACTAGCTCTGCAGTTGCCTCAGCGGCGTCAGCGACAGGAACTATTTCCATACCAACGCTGTTTACTGTGTTCCAGTCAGCGATGTTACCTTCGGTTGTTGTTCCAGTTCCTACGCAAACCTTAGCGCTTGCCAAGTTCAGTGCGGAGTTGGACATGTCATCCTGTGGGTATGCGTCTCCCCTGATCAGAATTCCCTGACCATCGAAGAAGTTCATCCCTGCGAAGTCAGCATTCAGTCCTACGTCACGGCTTGTTGTCCATGTGGTGGTCCTGATTAGGACATCGATCTCTCCGGAAGCAAGCTTCTCGAATCGGTCTCCAGCGCTCGCTAGGATGTACTCAATCTGAGTATCTGGGTTCAGTCCGATTGCAGCTGCCACAGCCCTGCAGTACTCTATGTCGAGTCCGGAGCGAACACCATCAGCATCAGCGAAGCCCATGCCCCACTGGGAGTCTTTGACTCCACACTTCATCATTCCACGGTCGTGGATCGTGTCCAGGGTGCTGACCGGTGTTGCCTCGGCAATACCTGCTAGTCTTCCCTCTTCTCTCGCGGCGTCCACGTCCTCGTCAGTGAGGTCTGAACCCGCACAGCCCGCTAGGGCCGCAGTCGTCATTAACATCATCATTGTCATAGCGAGCATGCGTCGCATGGCCCTTCTATGATGTATGGATGGTATATACCTTCTCCAAGATGTAGCAAATTATGAGGTTTAGAGGCTTCTACAAGTGTAGGTCTTTGTTGAGAAATTGAATATTAGGTGGGAGAAGGGGTGGCCGAAGCCACCCCAACCCCCGGTTTCCGAGTTTCGTAGGAGGTGATCCATCTGCAGGTTCCCCTACAGATACCTTGTTACGACTTAACCCTCCTTGTCGAAGGCAGGCTCGAATACCCCATTATCAAGGTAGCCTCACCCACCCACAACTAAGATGGTTTGACGGGCGGTGTGTGCAAGGAGCAGGGGCATATTCACCGCGCCTTTTTGAGACGCGATTACTACCTAATCCAGCTTCATGGGGGCGGGTTACAGCCCCCAATCCGAACTACGAACGGGTTTCGGGATAGCTTCTTCCTCTCGGAGTAGCAGCCCATTGTCCCGTCCTTTGTATTGCGCGTGTAGCCCATGACATTCGGATCATACTGACCTACCGTTGCCCTCGCCTTCCTCTGACTTCGCGCCAGCGGTCTCCCTATAGTCCCGTGGTCTGCGGACAGACCTTGGCAAATAGGGATGAGGGTCTCGTTCGTTATCTGACTTAACAGAACGCCTTACGGTACGAACTGACGGCGGCCATGCAAGACCTCTCGAACAATCCAGCAAACTCGTTAAGTTGGCTTTCATTTGTCCGTCGATCCTGGTGAGTTTTCCGGCGTTGAATCCAATTAAACCGCACACTCCTCCGGTTGCAGTGCTCCCCCGCCAATTCCTTTAAGTTTCAGCCTTGCGACCGTACTCCCCAGGCAGTGGACTTATCACCTTCGCTTCGACACTGAGAACGCTCGGAGCGTCCCCAACATCAAGTCCACAGCGTTTACACCTAGGACTACCCGGGTATCTAATCCGGTTCGTGCCCCTAGGCTTCGTCCCTGACCGTCGGATCCGTTCTAGTGTGGAGCCTTCGCAACAGGTGGTCCTCTCAGGATGACAGGATTTTACCCCTACCCTGAGAGTACCCCACACCTCTCCCGGTCCCAAGTCTGGCCGTCCTCGCAGAATTCAACTCGTTAAGCGAGTTGATTTACCCACGAATGTACCAGACCGGCTACGGACGTTTTAGGCCCAATAAAAGCGACTACCACTTGAGGCGCCGGTATTACCGCGGCGGCTGGCACCGTCCTTACCCACCCCTTATTCGCCGACCTATTTAGAGTCGGAAAAAGACAGGGTCTTACCCCTGCCACTTGGAGTTCCCTGGTCACGATTTCTCGCATTGCCAAGTTTTCGCGCCTGCTGCACCCCGTAGGGTCTGGATTCGTGTCTCAGAATCCATCTCCGGGCAATGTCTCCCAACACCCGTACGCGTGGATGGCTAGAGGGTACGTTACACCCCCTACAACCTGATACGCCGCAGGCCCATCCTATGCCGCCGGAGCTTTGATCCACTCACCGTTCCAGGCGTAGTGGACTATGGGGTATTATTCTCAGTTTCCCGAGCTTATTCCCCAGCATAGGGTAGGTTACCCACGTGTTACTGAGCGGTACGCCGAGGCTAGGCCTCTAGACTCGCATGGCTTAATCGAACTCCAATAGCGGTAGCCTCCGGCAGGATCAACCGGATTTCGCGTGAGCGGAATCACCGATCCTTTCGGAAGTTAGTTTTGATGTCGCAATTTTAGGCTTTCACTTATTGGTTGGCGCAGAAACACCATTCAATTTTGAATGTGAAATCTGCTCTTGCACCCCCTAATCGGGGGTCAAGTCGTTTCTTGTGGTTCACCTCTAAGCCCGGAACTAAGTTCTGGGCCGCACGTCCTCGGCAACGTTTAGCCTGAAGGAAGAGGTCATCGCACTATGTGCTCAATCTCCAACGCCAGCTCAACGTAGCATCCCGCCGACCGCCATTCCGTATATCAACGTGACGTGTGGGTAAAGAAAGCCTTCGGCTAGCAGTAAGTCGTTTTGCCTCATTCTGCTCCGAAGAAGTCCCTCAATACAGGATGCATCTCCATGGCTTGTTCTTTCTGTATTTGTTCATAGGTTCGAAGAATAATCCCAACTGCAAGAAGAAGGCCAGTCCCAGTAGCATTCCCGACTGTTCCGAGAAGATCAGCTCCTGCAGCAAGCAGACCCACGAATGCACCAGAGAACAGAGTTACTGGTGGGATATACCTCTCTAAAATCCTCTCGAGAACTACAGGGTTCTTCCTGAACCCCGGGATTTGCATTCCAGTTCTTTCAATTTGCTTGGCTACGTCCTTGGCGCTCATGTTAGTAGTCTCAATCCAAAACTTGGCGAATATTGTGGAACCAGCAGTCATCACAAAGACATATGTGAGCACATGAATCATGATTTGAGTCAAGCTATGTCCATAAGCGTCCCCTGTCTGATTGAGAAGCGGGAGTAGCCAGTCTCCTACGCCATTCACCATTGAGGAGTACCAGGCAAAACCGTCCGATGGCGTAGTCGCTCCTACTTCATATGAACCAAACCAATGGGCCTTAGATTGCCAACCGTTTCTGCCGAGTATCGGAACCGTGGACAGGGTTGGATGGCTCCAGAACAACAGGGTGAACATGTTTATGTTAGCTAGAAGAGCGGCCATCAAGATGACTGGAATATTACTGGCATACACCAACCGGATCGGATACTGCCCTCTATGTCCTCTAACTTTACCGTGGGTAAGGGGGAGTTCAAGTTTGCTTGACTCGGCGTATGCAACCACCAAGAAAACAATAATTGAGGACACTAATGCCGCAATTGGATTAGCATGTTCGAGTAAAATAAGCTCAAACCCATTATCTGACACCAGTTGGGAATTGGAGGCGGTTCTGAGTGTGTAGAATATCATCGGTAGCGTACCCGATGGAGGGTTATCTAGCGACATTGGGAAATCTTGGCTGACAGGGAGTGGGGAGAGTGTACCTACGAATGTAGATTGAGCCACTCCTGCCGCGATGAAGAGTGAGATACCTGACCCGATCCCCCACTTACTCACCAGTTCATCTAGCAGGAAAACTAGATATGACCCCAGGAAAAGCTGAGAGACGATAACGACATTTGCCCAACCTACCCCATAATCATAGATCAGGGTCTCGTGGGGGTCCAAGAATCCGTAAACCTGTGGTATTGACTCGACCGGAATCATGAACAACACCAGAAGTTTCTGAATTCCTTGATACAGTTGCTTGTCTGCTGAGTCTTGAAGGTCTAGTTGAATTATCTTAGCGCCCGCGAAGAGTTGCATAATAATTGAGCCAGTTACAATTGGTCCGATGCCAAGATGCATGATTGATCCTGATGCACCTGCCATAATTGACCTGAACGAGGAGAAAATATCAAGGGTTGAATCGGAGAGTCCGTATATCATGACGTTGGTCATCATGAAATAGATAATCAGTACAAGCGTGGTAGTCCACAACTTTTGGTTGAATCTGACATGTCCCTCTGGCTTGGTTATACTGGGGTAGACATCAACGAGCCTTGAAAGTGCGTACAACCTACTTGACTCGCTTCCGGTGTACAGGGAGACAGATATTCCGAGTCCCGCTCCAAAACCTAGCAGAGCAACTCCCACAAGGAGGAATCCGACGGTGGCTGGATCGACCCATCCCCACCAGGCCAGACTCAAGACAAACAGAAGCCAAATAGTAGGCTTGGTGGCCTTGCCAAATGGCATTTCTTTAATCGATTCTGGGAGATCTGTAATTGTCCCCCAAACTACATACCCCACGTAAACAAATGATACGACATACATTTGCAGGGCTCGCGTCTGGACTTCCCCTGTAGCGTTGAGTAAGTCATCTTGGAGCCAGTAGAACAACCCGCCCCAGTAAAGGCCGGCTATTATCAGGAGCCATGGATATGAGACTCGTCTTTCGACCATGCTAATGCCTGCCTAGGAGTTTACTCCTCTTCCCATTCTCCCCAATCTTCGCTATCCTCAGAGTCTGGAGATAATGATACTGAGCCCCCAGCTGCCTCGACCTTTGCCACCGCACGGGGGCTGGCTTCGCCAACGATAACTTTGAGTGGCTTGGATATCGGCCCCTTGCCGAGGAGCTTGTCATAACCCATCTCAGTGAGGTTGATCTCGTCTTCATCCGACAACTGAGACAACTCACTGACGTTAATAGAGACATTGACCTTTCTGAGACTTGGGTGCCTGTTGAATCCATGCATACCCCAATGTCCCGGAAGATACTTGTTTCGGAACATTACCTTGTGTTTTCCTATACCGGCTCTACCTCTGCCGCCTCTCTTTCCGGCCCCTCTTCCGGCTTTCTTTCCGCGACCGTGATATCTACTCCTTCCGCGGAATTTGTTTGTCCTCGATACCATCTAATCACCTCACATCATCCTATCAGCAAGATCGCTGATCGCTTCTCCTCTGAAGCCCAGAGCCCCACCTACTGTGTATGCCCTCTTGATGCCTCCCCATCCTTTGCTCCCCCTTGGTGGGTGAAGTCTGAAAATGGGTTTCATCCCTTCTACATCTTTCATTGATGCGTCACCCGAAGCGATAGCCTCAGAAAGCTGTTTGATTCCAGAAAAGTTGCTAAATTCTTTGATAACAGCGTCCGTTACCGGTTTGTCCCCCGACATCCTGCCTCTCTCTTTGATCAGCTTCTCGATTGTCTTGGCATCTACTTCTCCCCAGGTCACGTAGTCCTTGGACTTCTTCAGCATCCCTCTGTATGAAGGGTTGTCCATCACAATGGTCGCGTGGTTGACCCTCGTCAGATTTAGCATCGACATGGTTTCACGTATCTTTCGAGTGACTCCTCTGTCACTCCTAGCTCTTATAACCAAGTAGCTCAACTTAATTCCCTCCCTCTGATTATGCTGAGTCTCCTGTGATCTCCTTCAGTCAATCTTGTTTTGTTGAGCTCCACGAGGGCGTTGAATGTAGCCTTAGCGAAATTAATTGTCGTCCTAGTCTGTCCAGAGGATCGTGACCAAACGTCGGTCACTCCGGCAAGTGTGAGAACTCTCCTACCGTAGTCTCCTATAACGAGGCCCTTACCAGCAGGGGCAGGCATCAAAGTAATCCTTGTAGAGCCTGATCTTCCGGTCACCATGAATGGGACACTTGTACCAGGGCCCTCCGAAGATTCCCATGATCCATTACCCCTCATGACTGGAATCATGTTGAGTTTTGCCTTATCGATGGCTTTTCTTATGGTGCTGGCAACTTCTTTGCCTTTGCAGACGGACAGCCCGACATATCCATCGCCGTTTCCTACTGCACAGAGCACATTGAATCTGACCCTCCTACCGGAGTCAGTCATTCTCTGGATCATATTGACTGCCAGAACATCATCGGTTATGTCGGGAAGAAGTGCATCGACAATTTCGACCTCCCTTATCGGCCTGTCTCTTATACACATCTCCGAGCCCACGAGACGCTACAACATCTC
>CAXHBZ010000057.1:0-6691 GCA_964015215.1 uncultured Candidatus Poseidoniales archaeon
GAGATGTTGTAGCGTCTCGTGGGCTCGGAGATGTGTATAAGAGACAGGGCTGTCTTTCCAGATCCCGGACTTCCGGAAAGATGTACTGGGCCATCTAGGTAAGGTAACACGTGCAACCGCAAAACTGTAGGTGAAAGAGATTTACTATGGATTCCTTCGGAGAAGTATAATCTACATAAGACCTCAAGGGCGACACGGCGATACCATGGGCGAGAGGATTCCACGCAGGGAAGCACCAGATTTCAGGGACTCTGATGATGGGATCATTACATCCATACTGGATGACGGTTTTCTAAGTGTGGCTCTGGACGATGCCAACCAGTATGGCCCTCATGCGATGATCATCTTCCTAGGGATAGTCTCAACAGTGACTGGTCTGGTGCTAGCTCTTGGGATGATTAATCCAGTACTCTCTGCGGGGGCCGCGTTCTTCGTTATATCTATCACAGTTATTGAGGCTAGATTTAGGATAATAAGGGGAATTTTTCGCCCATCCTAGTAGCAATTTTTCACTACTGGCCAATCGCTTCTCGAGCCAGCGAAACTGCATTTTCCACGATGTCCTCGGATACTCCTAGATGGCTGGCGGGCGAGAACAACCGACTAAGCTCGTTGTTGTCGAAAACATCGCTTATTCGTGAATCCTCGCCACAGACCTCCTTCAGGTTTCTACCAGATTCGAGTGCTTTCATGGACGCGCTTCTGAGTACTTCATGCGCTTCGTCTCTAGGCATACCGCTATCCACTAAGGCCAGCATAATCTTCTCTGCCATGACTAGTCCTTTCTGTGATTCGATGTTTTCGAGCATTCTGTCTCTGTCCACGACAAGCCTCGACATAACACGGTCACATTTTGCTATGATGTCGTCGAGTAGAATCATTGAATGCGAGAGGGTGAATCTCTCAGACGAGGAATTCGCCAAATCCCTTTCGTGCCATAACAAGGCATTTTCGTAAGAGGGTATGATCATCGATCTGACTATTCTGGCGAGTCCACAGGCATTTTCTGCGGTAATTGGGTTCCTTTTGTGGGCCATGGTTGAGGAGCCGACTTGCTTTTCAACATCGAAAGCTTCTGCGACCTCAGCAATCTCACTTCGTTGGAGGTTTCTCACTTCCTGGAGGACCTTTTCGATGCTAGTGGAAACATTCGCCATCCAACCCACCCATTCGATGTAGCGATCCCTGCCTACAACTTGTGTGGTTGCGACGGGTACTACGAGCCCAAGCTCTTGGAGAATGAGGCTCTGGAGCTCAAGTGCGTTATCTCCTTGTGCGGCACCGGTCCCAACTGCTCCAAGGAATTTACCGGCTATTATCCTGGGTCTCATGGAAACTAGCCTTTCAAGATGCCTTCTGAATTCATCAACCCATACGGCGATTTTCAATCCAAATGTTATAGGTACAGCCGCTTGCCCGTGTGTCCTCCCTATCATTATGGTACCTTTCTCTCTTTCAGCGATATCGCAGAGTGTTGCAATCAGTGCCTTAATGGATGCCATTTGTATTTCCACGCTGTCTTTGATTTGGAGTGCCACAGCTGAATCAACAATGTCATTGCTCGTAGCACCAAGATGGATGCACCAACCAGCCTCTCCGGCGACCTCGGCCATGGCCTTTGTCAGTGCCATTATGTCATGCTTGGTTTCTGCCTCAATTTCCTCTACTCTATCGGCAGTCACGATTCCCGGATCAGAGATGTCAGCCACCATATCGTAGTGTTCAGCGCTAACTTTCCCCATCTTGCAATGAGCCCAAACTAAAGCCCTCTCCACCTCTAGTTGCCTTGAGTGTCTCCCTTCTCTGGACCAAATTGCTTTGGCCTCATCCCTTCCATATCTGTAATCCAAAGGCGAAACCGACACTATGTCACCGAACCTCCGAAACCCCTCTCCGGTTTGAGCCTAGCGATTATCAGACAATCCCCCGTATGTCAATTTCCAGACTCCTCTGCCTTTCCCCCACACCTTTTCACCTTCAAGAACGATGGGTCTGGTCATATGAGGTGCGCCTAGTACCAAGGTTTCATACTCACCGCCTTCTCCATCAACATTGAACCTGAATCTCTCCGATGTTTGGACAAGCTCTTCCACCGCTTCTTTACCGAGTCCCCTGCCTATCCATTCCTCACCAAGTCCTTCCGCTGAAATGGATGACAGCCTGACGTCAAAGCCCTGTATCGGTAGCATCCTCATGTGTTCCAAGGGGTCATGGTGCCACAGAGGTGAGAAGGATTTGATGCCAAGAGTGGAGCACATCCTGTCTATTCTTGTCCTCTGATAATCAGAGCGAAGCGCCCCTGTGACCAGTGCGTCTATCTCAAGCCCCCCTTCGTGGATACGGATTCCAGAGCTATTCCATTTATCAGGCCAAAAAGCATCGAAATCAGCTTGTGGATCAGTTTGGCCAGCAATCCCCCTCATCAGGTCATCAACCTCTTCCTCAGCTTTGCCCTGGGTAGCGATAGGTAGCCACGGGACCCCACACGAAGATGATTGCAGGCCCGCGACACAAACCCCATCCACTTGGAACATCATAGAATCATCACTGGTCACACACAGGGTCACCAAGGCCTCCACGTCCCAACCTCTCATCAAAGACCACCAAGTCGCATATGTGGAGTCTTTACCTCCTGAACAAAGTATTGCGACCCGCATAACCCAACCGAAGAGAACCTTCCGCTTGAATGCAACGAATCAAGACCTCATTCCCAACCAACCTTGATAAGAGGCCGATGATGCAACTAAGTCGATTACGATGCAACCGAGCGGACGCGGATACGACTCTTCAGTAGGAACTTTCTCACCAGATGGACGACTGCACCAAGTAGAATACGCCCGTGAATCGGTTAAGAGAGGCTCCACCACTGTGGGGGTTAAATTCCGAGATGGGGTCATACTGATTGTCGCTAAAAGGATTCCAAGCAAGCTCGTGATTCCCGAATCTATCGAAAAAATGTACAAAATTGATGATCACATCGGAATAACCACATCCGGCCTAGTTGCTGACGCAAGACAATTGGTTGACAGAGCAAGGGTCCAATGCCAGATAAACAAAATGACCTATGGGGACTCCATAGATGTGACATCACTAGTGAAGAAGATGTGTGACTACAAGCAGTCTTTCACACAGTACGGCGGAGCACGACCATTTGGAACTGCTCTGTTGATTGCGGGAGTAGACTCTGAAGGAGCTCACCTTTACGAAACTGACCCATCTGGCGCGTACGGCTCCTACCACGCAGGTGCAATAGGAAGCGGACGAAGTGAAGTCATCTCCTACTTCGAGGACAAGTGGAAGGCAGGATTGACAGAAAATGCTGCTGTGAAAATTGGCCTGGAAGCGCTATCCCAGACATTCGATGATGGACTGACAGGAGAATCTGTGGAGATATGCGTCATAGACCAAGCGGGTTACAGAGAACTCGGCGAAGAGGCCGTCGGGAAGCATATTTCCAAGCTTTAAGTTCCGATATCATCCATATCTCCATATGCCTTGGTCACATAGGCCATGCATGGTAAGTTTGGATGATGCTGTTGTTGCCAGACTGGAGAAGGGTGGTTCTAGATACGAAATTCTGGTAGACCCCGACTTGGTCGACGACTGGAAAGAAGACCCCAGCTCGGTAGACATCGACGATCTCTTAGCAGTCACTGAAGTCTGGACGGATTCAAGAAATGGCGAGAGGCCCACCTCAGATGCCTTGGAGAAGGTCTTCGGTAGTAACGATGTTATCCATTGCGTGGAAATTATATTGAGACAGGGTTCAATACAACTAACGACTGCTCAGAGAAAGAAAATGGTGAATGAAAAAAAGCTCCAGATCATCAATGAAATTGCGACCACTGCTACCGATCCAAAAACTAGGATGCCACATCCAAGAACAAGGATTGAGAATGCTCTGGAAGAGGCGAGATTCTCTGTGGACCCCTTCAAATCGGTAGAGAGCCAAGTTTCCGATGCGGTAAAGGTCCTGAAGCCCCTTATCCCTCTCCAATTCATAACGGTCAGACTAGCATTCAAAATACCAGGCTCGTCATATGGGGCTGTCAATCAAATCCTGAGGGATGTCACAACGCGTCAGGAGTGGCTCTCGGATGGCACATGGGCCTGCGTTGTGGAGGTCCCGGGGGGTATGAAGAACGAACTCATAAGCAAGGTTTCTGGAAGGGCTTCCGAAGCCGAAGTGAAGGAACTCGACTGACTCTGCACCGAAGGTGGTGACATCAACGGTTATCAATAGTGGGCCGGTCGGCCTGCTCGATAACATGAGTAGAGAGAGCAACGCGGACGGACCGCGAGACTCACGACGAACCCTCGTCGTCGTGCCAGGCGAAGACCTGGGATCATCTGAGGGGATAGAGGCTGGGCACGGCGTTTTAGTCGTCGGTGACAGAGTTATATCAACGAAACAAGGAAGAATGAAAAGGAAGGGGAACACGATTTCCGTAAACCCACTCCACACAAGATACATGCCCCGGCCCGGAGATCTAGTGATTGGGCACATAGAAGGGTGTACCAACAATATTTGGTTCGTCGACATCGGCGCGCCGTTCAATTCAATACTCCCGATGAGCCTCGGCCCGGCTAAGGTAGAATTCGGTGGGACGAGGAAGGTACTCGACATTGGTGACTCGATACTTTGCCGAGTCCAGGAGGTCGAGGAGACCCATCAGAGTGTCGTCACAATGAAGGGAATGGGTCTGAGGAAGATTCGTTCGGGGGCATTAGATGATTTAGACCCTCATCTTCTGGGCCAGTTGATCGGAAAAGGAGGTTCATTCCTGAGGGACATGAAGGTGCAGACTGATTGTAGAATCGTTGTTGCCGACAATGGACGCCTTTGGATTGACGGGGAATTGGAGAATATTCTAGAAGTAAGGAAGAGGATTGAGAACATATCCTCTGAAGCTAGAGTTGTAGGAGTTGGTGCTTAATGGGCGGATATGGAGATGTACAGATGATAGATGAGAACGGCCTCCGGATGGATGGTAGGAAGCCTGGTGACGTCAGGCCGATAACGATCGAGACAGGGGTAGTCCCAGTAGCAGACGGGTCCTGCCGGATGGTCTGGGGGACAAACGAAGCCATTGTAGCGGTCTACGGCCCTATGGAAGCCCATCCGAGGAAGATTCAGAGGCAGGACAGGGCTGTGATAGATGTGGCTTACAATATGGCACCCTTTTCGACTACTGACCGGATTAGACCGGGATTCAACCGAAGGAGTAGAGAGATCAGTAAAGTAACCAAGGATGCGTTGGAGAGTGTGGTTCTCCTGGAACTTTATCCAAGGTCCAAAATCAGGGTCAGCATAGAAATCATATCTGCCGAGGCAGGAACGAGGTGTGTCGGCCTGACTGCGGCATCAGTAGCTCTTGCCGACGCTGGGATACCAATGACAGATATGGTCGTCAGTGTCGCCAGTGGGAAGGTGAATGACGTGGTCGTTTGCGACCTCAACAAGGAAGAGGATAATTACGGAGAGGCAGATCTGCCGATGGGAATACTCCCCAACACGGGGGAACTGGTGTTCCTTCAGATGGACGGGGACTTGTCCCCGGAAGAGTTCAAACAGGCGTGGGACTACAATGTAGACGCGGCCATGCAAGTTCACAAACTGATGGTCGAGGCACTAAAGGGAGGTGCGAACGAATGAGCGCGCCAACAGTCCCGAATCTTCTCAGGGCCCACTTAGCCGATTTGGCTGCGAACGACTCCAGATTAGATGGAAGGGGGCAGTACGAAGGCCGTGAAATAAACCTGGAGACGGGAATCCTCCCTAGAGCAGAAGGGTCCGCAAGGGTAACCATGGGCAATACAATAGTTCTCGCAGGAGTCAAATTCCAGTTAATGACACCGTACCCAGACAGACCGAATCAAGGGGGCTTGATGTGCTCTTGCGAAGTCAGGCCAGTAGCCGGCAGACAGTGGGAGGCAGGGCCTCCAAGCCCTGAATCCATCGAACTCGGAAGAGTTGTGGACAGGGGAATCAGGGAATCCGGGTGTATCTATGTTGATGACTTGTGTATCATCCCGGGAGAGAAGGCATGGCAAGTAATCCTAGACTTGCACGCCATTTCAGACGACGGGAATCTCTTCGATGCATTCGCTCTTGCGGGAATCGCGGCATTGAGGTCAGCGATTATACCTGCAGAGAAGTTCGAAGTGGGGGAGGACTCGCCCCTGAAGGTCTCAAAGAAACCCATAATGTGCTCATACCACAAGGTTGGAGGAAGATTCGTATACGACGCATCCTACAAAGAGGAACTGGGCGGTGATGAGAGAATCCATATCACCCTCGGAGACGATGACCACGTGCACTCGCTCCAAAAGGGTCTAAAGGGAATCTTCACGGCGGATGAATTCACAGACATAATGGAGCACGCCAAGATGAGATGTGCCGAATTGAGAAAATTGATGGATTAGAGGTGATTTTATGGCAAAAAGAACTCAGAAAGCAGGGCTAACAGCTCGTTTCGGCTCTAGATACGGTGTAAGCGTAAGAAGAAGGGCAGGATCAGCTCTAAAAAAGAAGTCCAAGGAATATACATGCCCCTCATGCCAGTATCAAAAAGTGAGAAGGAAAGCCGCTGGTATCTGGGAGTGCAGGAAGTCTGTCTCTATTAACATCTTAACGTTCCGACGTAATAACAGGTGTTTTAATCGGTTGTGGGCCTATAATTTAAAAAAT
>CAXHBZ010000058.1:0-6628 GCA_964015215.1 uncultured Candidatus Poseidoniales archaeon
ACACCCGTTATGTCGTCGGCAGCGTCAGATGTGTATAAGAGACAGTGGAAAATGAGATATTGAATTCCCCATTGCTCAGATTCAGCCAATCGGACCCCAGCGGATACCTGTCAGGAGGGAGAGGGTTTCCATCAGGCCCGGCAGGGAGTGATGACGGGACATCCAAAAATAATGAAACCGTGGTATTGTTGCCGGTTATGGTGTTATTTAAATCGAAATCAACGACTGTTCCTGAGATCCAGGAAGTATTTCCCATGGGAACCCATTCGGCACCTAGTAAGATGCTCGGAGTTGCCCTCCCTTGAATTCTGACAGTGTCAGTGGTGGAATTGGGAGAGACCCACGTTGACCCGTTGTAGCTCAAGACCCATGGATAGTCCCCGGCATCGGTCAAAAGAGAGGGAGTCCATGTTGTCATTACCTTTGGGACATCTGGGGCGGATTCGTTCCATACTTCACTACCATCCACTGAGAGGGAAAAGAAACCTGGGAATGAGGTGATTTCTGAGCCAGTGTGGTCAGACAGTCTGACAAGGACCTCTGATGCAGTTCCTTTGGGGGATGGAGACATTGTGTAATTGAATTGTATGTAGCTCTTTATGCCATGTTCATCAACAACAGTGGTTTCATCTTTGGCGAACAATTCATCGGCCATATACTGATATCTCACCTCGACAAGACCAGCAGGAATTGGTACGTCGGAGTCCAAGAAAGACCAGTTCAATGAGAACTGGCCGGGAGAGGATAGCCAATCTGAATCATTGAGATACCAATTTGCTAGAGTAGTGAATGGGGCGTTGGTGCCTGATCTTCTCATTTGAAATTCTAGTGTACCATTGAGCGCCTCAGGGATTTCTGACTTGCTTAGCGCAGTCCCGTTTAGGTAGATTGGCCTGTTAATTTCTAGAATGGTATTGTTCAAGCCATGGCCCTCTAGAGTGATTGTTAGGTTAGGGGCCTGTGTTAGGTTTAGATTGAGTGATTTTGAGGAGGGCCTAATGTGATATTCTGGATTTGTGGCATTGTTCAAATCGTACTGGTGCCATCCGACGAAATCCAGTGTTGCGGCTAAGAGTCCCTCTTGCTCACTCTCATTGATTGAAACGGAGAACTCGAAATAACCTCCGGGACCTACACTAGAAATGAGGCTTACTGGCCCATCCTGAACAGTTGTAAAATTCATTATGACCTGCATGGAGTCTATCAGAGACACGTCGTTATATGGTGCGTTTTCCAGGGACATCAGTCCTGAGATTGTGGTATTCACGCCAATACCCAACTTTGGTTCGTCAATTGGTTGTGGTTCACTGATGTTGATTGTAATATCATCTGAGATGTTGATATCCCAGTTCGAATATATCCCTTGGACCCCTACGTAACCTAGTGCTTTAGTTAATATCACGAGAGAAGCATTGCCTGGGTCAACAGCTTCTGTTGGAAGCCCTGTTATGTTGAAAGTGCCATTGGCATCGGTGACGGAAGAACCAATTAGATGCTCGGTTGTTGCAGCGACTCCCGGAATTAAAGAGGTCATATTGGATTTTACTAGATACATCTCCACACTAACACCTTGTACTGTGGTTTGGTTATCCGAGAACCTGATTGTACCGTTCATCCATATCGAATCACCTGCCAAGTCCCTGTCCAACTCCAGGGGGCCCCAAGTCTCATCGGAGACCTCGACTAGCGACAATGGAGGGCACGCTTCGAAGGGTATCCATCCGAGGTCCAAATCGCCTAAGTTTTGATTAGTCTGCAAGTGTACTTCGACCCAAGATTTGAAGTCTTTTCCATACACCTCGAATGCTTCTCCGTTCCAGTATCCTCCAGAAAAGCCCGTGACCTTCCTAGATGGTATGTCAACAGTTCTGAGCATTACTGCGAACAACGACGAGAATTGATCGCAACTTCCCTCAAATGAGTTATTGAGCATCCAGTAGGCTAAATCTCCTTCGTCCTCCACCCTATCTGGGACTTCGGTACCATTGTTATTCCTGAGGAATGTGAATGTATCATTTCCATTAGTCAAGAAGTCCGCGATAGCTGAAACTTTGTCCCACGCTGAGAGCGCGCCTGAATCATTTATGACAGATTGGGTGATTCCTGACACTAACTCCATGGCCCCTCCCCTGTCGGTGAATTCTCTAGGCAAATCTGTAGCGTAATCTGTCCCGGTGAAGACTGTGGAGTTCTCTCGGATAGCTTGTGTGATTGTAACTTGGGGGGTGGTTATGAAAACTGTATCTACAGATGAGCCATCTACAAGGACGTCTCTTGTGAAGTTCGAGAAATTCAGTCCCGCAGTAGGATCAATCCATCCAGTGAAGTTGACCGTATTATGAGGCAGTATCAATTCCTCCCCCGGGTCAGCTATCCCGGGCCCTTTGTACTCTATTTCCCAACCCATAAGAGTCGAATTGTCCCAAAACTGCGGATTGGCTACCCCTTGTGTGGTGGAGAAATCTGCCGCCATCTGGGTGTTTCCAACCAATGATGTATTGACCCCCCACGCAATTCTAGTGTATTGGTCGTAGGTGTGCCATCTCCAATAAATGATGTTCGACGGATCTAGTATGGATGACTGATTGGTTGCGTAAAAATAAATCGAATTTGGTGAAATGTCATCGGATGGATCCCATGGATCGCTTGGAGCTCCTGAACACTGTCCGTCCCAAAACTCAGAAGTGCATTCTTGGCCGTCTGGGATACCTCCTCCATCAGTATCTGGATCCCTCCAATCGGTCCCTGTGGAGTTCTCTATGGTATCAGGTATGCCGTCGCCATCAGTATCCACTGGATTTCTATCGTCATTAGGATTATCCTGAGGGTTAGTCCCATCAAGGTACTCCTGGAAATCCGTTACCCCGCCGTTGTCTGTGTCTGATTGATTCCAGAGAGTAAAGTATGTGTCATTCGTGAAATTACCCCCCATACCCGGAAAGACCACCACACACCCGGTAGTGTTCTCGAAGTAATTGTTCAATCCATCCCCGTCTGTGTCCAGTAGATTTTCACAAGGGTCCAAGGGATCTGTTCCATCAAGGATTTCGTCTAGATCTTCCACGCCATCGGAATCAGTGTCCACTAAGTTGGGATTGGTTGGGAAGCCCCAAGTGGAAAGATATTCTTCCCAGTCTGCTAATCCATCTCCATCTGAATCAGAGTAGTCATCGTCACAAATTGGATCGTTTGCCGCTCCCACGGATGCGTTCCAGCACCATGAGAAGTTGGTGAAGAGTACTGTTGACGTGTTGGATGGTAAATCAACATTCACATTCCTCAAAACTCCTGAGTCAATTGACTCATACCTGAAGTCGACTAGAGTGCCGTTTGATTGGACGTAGTATGCCATCGGGGCGTCATTCTGCCTCCAGTCTATCGGAGATTGATCCAGATCCGTTGTCGAATTTAGGGTAAGTGCCGACGTAACTGCATCCCAGGCCAGTATCTGGAGGGTCAGGGTCTGTTCAGAAAGACATGGGTCAGAGTTGTGGAAAGGCAGGAGCTCGTCGCCGTCTGAGACGCCCCCTCCGTCAGTGTCAAAGACATTCCAGAGAGTGCAAGTCATATTTTCTTCCCAATTTTGAATGCCATCTCCGTCAAAGTCTCCCGCATCTTCTATCCGGGTAGGGTCGGTCTCATTCATATCGACGATACCGTTACCGTTGAGGTCCTCCTCACCGTCGTCAAATTGATCCCCGTCTGTGTTGTTGTTTCGGGGATCACTCGCCTGCGGAGGATCTCCATATTGTCCTAAAACCTCGATTCCGTCTTCTATGCCATCTGAGTCAGTGTCGACAGATGTGGGATCAGTGAGAAGAATAAGCGCCTCATATGAGTCATTCAGGCCATCTCCGTCTGTATCGTTGGATTGTGGGTCTGTTGAGGTTATTCCATCGACTTCAGCCGTCAGAAATTGGCACCCCCCTGGGCCTAATGACAATACAGGATTGCAGGGGGACTCGGTGGCAGTCATGGCTAGAGGTCCAGGCCTGAAGTATTGGGTCGGAGGGGTGGTAGAGCCATTCCTTGTGCCCCATGCTGGATTGACATATTCTTTGATATTGATCAGTCCGTCACCGTCGGGATCGCCGAAGGTGCCATCCATGTTGCTGTTTGATGTCGGGTCCAATCCATTTGCGGCTTCCCAGCCATCTGGCATGCCATCGCCATCAGTGTCCCATCCGTCCGGATCTTCATCGATTAGTCCATCCCCATCGTCATCGTCGCTCGAACAGTCCGAATCTCCATCTCCATCTCCGTCAAAGTTGTCGACCATCCCATCTTTGTCATCATCAAATGTATTGAAGCAGATATTCCCTCTCGGATCCTCATCTGCACCATCTGAATTTAGACCCTGTATCAATTGCATCGCGCTCTCCTCATCCCAATCTCTTACTGGTACCGTTCCGTTCCACCAAACACCATTATCGAGCACGTTGGGGGTTGAAATTAGGTCCCATCCACTGGGTATGCCGTACTGATATTCATTGAGATTACTAAAAGCATCACCATCAGGGTCTCCGGTCGACCCATTGTCTCCATTTGGAGATAATGGATTTAGTCCATATTGCCACTCCCAGCCATCAGGAAGGCCATCATTATCGGAATCCCAATCTTGAGGCTGGGTATTGATGTAGAATTCCAGCCCGTAGGATAATCCGTCGCCATCCTGATCTGAGGAGGCCAATGCCTCCCATGCACTGAACTCCAGTGCGGAATATGATGAAAGTAGCATCAACAAAGAGAAAATGATTGCAGAGCGTTTTTTGGTTACGGCAGTAGCGTCCAGAGAATGACTAATTGCATTGCCCACGCTACTCACTAACCTACTGGCAGAAAGTAGGGCACTTAAGAGGAATGGAGCGTCGTTCGGACATTGCCTCAACATGCTCAGACAAGTTCGATGTCATCATCGCCATATGCGACGTCTTCTTCTTCCTCGAGCTCCTCCACAGAAACAACTGGAGCGGGGATATCGTCCTCATCATCAATATCCTCGTCGGCGTCATCCGAGATTGCCTCCAAGTAGGCCATATGAGACTTCCACCTTCTTCTATTCAAAGCGGATTGGGTCCCGGCTATCAGTAACATGAAACCAATTATACCGACTACGTAAGTGGAGAGCCTTGGATGAGTAAACTCGTTGACTAGTCGCTCTACGAGGGAGTCGATTCCGACGGTCATAACCACGGTCGTTTTAGCTGTAGATTCGTCAGGCCAGCTTTGATCGGTGTCAAATGGAGTTGCCGTTACTTCTATTCTAGACGAGTCTCCATTATTTGACGACCCCGGTACTGCCACCTCGAGTACGAAAGTGACTTCGTCAAATGCGTCCAGAACAATGAGAACAGAACCAGAAGGTCCATCTATTTCCACACTCCAACCCGATGACTCAGACTCGGCCTCTAGGAGAATGGTAAGGGGGCTGTTGCCCAGATTCTTTACCTTCATCTGGATTTCAACGGCATCTCCGGGAGAGAGAAGTCTGTTGGGCGAAACCTGGACAATCTCTAGTGTCGGATCGTCAGAATCTATCTCGAAAATCATTGGCAAGTCGAAATATCTTGGATCTTCATCAGGGATATCCTCGACGACTCTCAAGTATACCGTGTGATTGCCAAATTCTACTTGACTGGTCAGTGTCACTGTGACAAAGACCTCGATATCATCTCCCGGTGCCAATGAGACTCTGGGAACAGCATTCCCCGAATCATCCTCGATTCGGAACTGCCATTGGCCGTATGCAGCGTTTCTTTCTGTATTCTCCTCCAGAGAAGCGGGGTTTTGTATTCTCCACCAAGTCGCTGATTCTCCAGATGTCATTGTGTTGGTAATCTTGGCCCTGAGAGTGACTTCAGGATTACCTAATCCCGGAGAGCAGAGAGACACTTTGATGTGACCAAGAGGAGACCCATCGCAATCATAAGACACTTCAGCCCTAATACCGAAAGTTCTCTGGATGGTGAAATCTATTGTGGTGGAGAGATTGCTCTGCCCGGTACTTACCACCTCCAACTCTACAGTGCCAATATCGGGGTCAAATCTGTCCGAAGAGGGCTTGACTAGGATTCTCAGGGTTTGTGTCTGATGCCTGTCCAAGAGTGCTGTATGGAATGTTCCATCGCCGTCGTCTTCGAGTATTCTCTCTCCGGTATCATTATCGTAGACCTGAATAATTGCCTTGGCCCTTTGCAACACGTCGATCTTGAACTCATCCGCATCAAAACCGGTATTGAAAATCTCCATTAGGAATGGTGTGAATTGGTCATAATCGACATAGCTGTTTGCGGAGGCATCAAAATCGTCTGGTCTAGATGAGTTGGCAACCGCAATTTCATGGTCTTCTGACCATATTGAGACTTGGGGTGGCTGGAAAACATCCATTTTCTCCAAGTCTATCTGTAAGGTATCTTGGTGTACTACTTGCAAGACCCCATCCACTTCAGCCTCGGCAACAGCTCTTATGTCAATCGAGCTGGGGGCTCCGGTGAGGTCTTCGGGAGCTGTCAAGGTCAGAATCGGGTTGAGAATGTCCCCTCCTGAGTTAAGTGTGTAGCCCCCGGGGGAGTCGAACTCGATAAGCCATGAGCTTGGGAAATTGGTCAGTACTTCCAAATCCACACCC
>CAXHBZ010000059.1:0-6559 GCA_964015215.1 uncultured Candidatus Poseidoniales archaeon
GGAAAGTGTGTAGGGGCATTGATTGAAGGAATGCCTCCGGGAACGCCTATCGATTCAGAAACTCTTCTGCAAGATTTGCAGAAGAGGAAGCCGGGAAGGAAGGGCATGTCTCAGCGTTCTGAGGATGACCAATGCGAGATCATGTCTGGGGTCTACGAAGGTAAGGCTACTGGATGGCCAATATTGATGCTAACAATGAACTCTGATGCTAAGTCGAAAGATTACTCTTTCTTGCCTGATCATCCTCGTCCTGGACATGCAGATTTGGTTGAGTCTGTAAGATCAGATGGTTCCGCTGATCTCAGAGGAGGAGGGTCTCAATCAGCAAGGCTGACATTCGGATTAGTCGCTGCGGGAAGTCAAGTCAGGTCCATTCTGGACGAGGTTGGATGGTCGTGCCATGCTCACTTGCATAGCGTAGGAAATATTCAATCTAAACCACTATTCGATTTAAACCGGGATGAGGATTTAGATCCCAACTCAGATTCTGGAAGGCTAAACTGCCGGGACCATGATGCAGCTATTTTGATGTCTCGTGAGATCGATTCGGTTAGGAAGGAAAGGGATACCATAGGATCTGTGGTTGAATTATTGATTGAAGGCCTACCAATAGGAGTAGGGGAGCCTTGGTTTGATGGAATTGAGCCATCATTGGCTAGGGCACTGATGGCCATACCCGGTGCGAGGGCAGTTGAATTCTCTAATGGAGTAAAATCCTCAGTGATGAGAGGGAGCGAGCACAATGACGATTGGTTGCCAGGTGACGACTCACCCGTTCTGGATGGTTCCTCCGATGGAACTGCTGATGGTTCGCTGGGAGGGCGGTCAACGGGAGCCCCAATTTCTGTAAAGATTCATTTCAAGCCACCAAGTAGCCTCCCAAGGAAGCAATTCACTTTACATCTGCCCTCCAACCAACGTCAATATCTGAAAGTTGGAGGGAGACACGATCCAGTTCTAGGGCCTCGAGCTGCGCCTGTCGTAGAGGCAGTCTCAATGCTTGTTATAGCAGATCTTGGAATGGCCGGTGGTTTCATTTCAAACTAGGCGTTCCTTTCTCTCATTTGCTGGATTCTCAATGGCAGATTGACTCCAAACATTATCGCAATAATCAGGAAGACTATCGCAGTTCCGAGGGCAACTCCGTACACACTTGTCAGCTCAACTGACTCCCTAAGCCTCTCTGAAGCAACGTCAGCACTCCCATCGAAGATATCTACAATCGCCGGAATTATCAGATTGATCAGTAATGTCATCAAAGCTACCACTCCTGCAACAACAGGAGCGATGGCCAAAGACGTATGGTACCTCCTTGTTATTTTGTTAACTCCCATTACGTAGACTTCATTCATCCTGATTGACGTATCCAGCATGGAGAATCTAATCACCCCACTGGAGAGTTCGATGTACATGACCAAGAAAACCGCATACAATATCAGGATAAACTTCTGGGCAATCTCTCCCTCAGGCAAGAAGTCAAACCTGAACTCAACGGTACTTCCTGCAAAACGTACTGTAACTAGAATCAGAGCGACGTAGGAAATTAGCATCGCTCTCTTGTCTCTCTGGAAGGAACCATAGATCCCCCCTACGAGGCCTATTACTATCAGGGAAAGATGGAACAAACCAGCCAAAGAACTCAATCCAAGGATATTCGAGATCGCGAACCAAGCAGTCCCTGAGACTGGTGTAATTGCCAGTGTCAAGAAGGATAAGATCAGTAAGGATGACACAGCTCCCACCTGTAATGATGAGACCATTCTATCCGCAGGCAGGAACTTCTGTTTGGAAACCACTGGCCCACCAAAAAAAGACTCAATGAAGCTTGGGACATGTATCTCGGGTATTGCATCCTTTGGGATTTCAGTACTCGATTTCAACCTGCCCGCGGCCTTCTTCCTGCTAGGTGCCGAGGACCTCACGGTTTTTCCTTCGTAAAGATGAGAAGTATCTCCTCCCCCGTCTACCTTAACCTTCTCAGCCATCGAGTAATCACCTCAGAATCCCCTTGCTCCTGCGAGTGCAGTGTTCAGCATCATATCTGGCTCCCAATCCATAACAAAGGCTCCGAGCCCGCGTAACTCGCTCATCAGGATATCACGCTCAGTCTTCAGAACCTCATATCCAGTCCTATCAAGCCTCTTCGCATCGAACTCGAACTCAAGACTGCTTGGAGATAGAACTGTGACGTCAAAGTTTCTTGCTCTGAGATCCCTGACTGCATCGACGATCGTCGAGTCATCCTCCAGAGGACTCAGGATTATAATCGGACTACCCCTATTTATGTGTGGCATTATCCTGTTAGTTACTACCTTAAGAGGAGTGTTCCCCTTCGCGATTGCTCCAGCTAGTTTAGTCAACAGAACGTATAGCTGCTTCTTACCAGTGTCCCTGTCTACTGAAACTATTTCATCACTGTATACCACGAGTCCCACAGAATCTCTTCTGGATAAGAAGTACTGAGACAAGCTCGCAGCCGCTCTCGTACTGTAAACCAACGAGTTACGACTAACTGGCCCGGTTTCGCTGACGGATCTGCTATCAATGATTATTATAATGTCACTGACAGCATCTCTCTCGTATTCATTCACCATCATTTTTCCACCACTTCTAGCAGTGGCGGACCAGTTCACTTTCTTCATCGGATCCCCTGGTATGTACTCCCTGAGATTGTAGAAATTTGATCCCTCTCCTGGGTTCCTAATGTTAACTGCACCAGTGAAGATTTTGGGGACTCTACTTTTTATTAGTGCATCCTTAATGTCCTCCATCTTCGGGAAAACTAGGAAATCGTCATACAGGTTTATTTCTCTCTCATTATGAAATAATCCAAATGCGTCTTGGATTCTGATGCATACAGGGCCAATTGTGTAGAATCCTCTCAAAGGAGTCTCTATTGTGTATCTTATCGTGGTTTCTCGTTGAGGTCCAAGTTCCATGAGGACATAATTAGCGCCCTTTTTGACCCTCATAACCTCGGGCACCCTGTCTCTAACTTCAACGATCTTCGGCAAATTGGATTTATTCTGCAACCTCAAGGTTACTTCTATCTCGCCGTCTTCGAAAATCCTAGATGAGGAAATTTTTCTCAAGGCAACTATACTGTTTAGTTGAACACCCTCATTCTTTCTTTCTTCTTCGATCCTCCTCCCTGATGAAGAGACATCAGCGTGGTTCGACATGAATGCGGCCCAGGTGAGGAATGAAAGGAGAACTACTGCAACAGTGACCAACTGCTGGTTACGAAGGACTAGGCCAAGAAGGTAAAGAGCGATGGCCAAAGATGCGAACATCGCTGACTTCCTGCTCCACGCCATCACAAATCTCCTCTTTTGTTCCTATCAGGTCCACAAACCCTCAAACCGTTGGGACTGGTACTTGTCTGAGAATATCGGAAACAACTTCCTCATTCTCCAATCCCTTAATTTGATGCTCCGGCTTCAGAATAAGTCTGTGTGAAACTGCCAACACTGCTACAGATTTGACATCATCAGGGGTGATGAAGTCTCTTCCGCTCATAGCAGCGGCCGCACGACTGGTCTTGAGCAAGGCCTGTGATCCACGAGGGGATGAACCGACAAGAACCCGCGGGTCCTCCCTTGTTCTTGTGACAATCTCCACCATATACATCCTAACTGCAGGGTCAACGTAAACTTCCTCGCAGGCCTCTTGCATGGCAACTACCCTAGCCGGGTCAGTTATTGTCTCGACTTCGACAGCGTCCTTCTTCCTAGCAACACGTCTTGCCAGAATCTCATCCTCGTCCGCCCTGTTGGGGTAACCGACACTCATCTTGAACATGAATCGGTCAAGCTGGGCCTCTGGGAGAGGGTAGGTCCCCTCTTGCTCCACTGGATTTTGGGTGGCCATCGTCAAGAAAGGTGCCGGAAGTTTGTGCGTTACGACTCCAATTGTCACTTGCTTTTCCTGCATTGCTTCAAGCAATGCAGCTTGGGTCTTGGGTGGTGCTCTGTTGATCTCATCAGAGAGAAGTAGATTGCAGAATATGGGTCCCGGCTTAAATGTGAACTCACCCTTTTTGGCATCGTATATGTTGGTCCCTGTGATATCTGCAGGCAACAAATCGGGTGTGAATTGAACTCTCTTGAAGTCACAGCCAAGCGCGTCAGCGAAAGTATTGGTCATTAGGGTTTTAGCTAGACCTGGGTAATCCTCGAAGAGAAGATTTCCATTGGATAAGATGTTAATTAGAACGTTATCGATAACATGTGATTTCCCGATAATTACCTTCTGTACTTCAGCACTTATGGCCTCCCCAATCCTTCCAACAGCCTCAAGCTTTTCATTCACTTTCTTGGATCCTCGGGCCTTTGCAGCCTTCTCCTCGTATCCTTTCGATACTGCGTCTGCTGGTGGTGCCGGTGGTTTTTCTGCTGGTGGTGGTGCGTTCATACTATTATCTCCAGTTCATCATTACTTTTGTTAATTGCGTCTGCGGTCAGTTTCCGCCCCCCCAGCGTCTGATAGCCTGCATCAGCTCTCTGAGCTCTTTAGGGGAGTATTTTCTTTCCTTGGAATAAGCTAGCTCTACTAGTCTTGGGTTGCCAATCATTGATTGGATCTCGGCGGGCGGCTTAAGGGCCATCTGATCTCTGGTGAGGTCATGATGGACCCTAATCTTTGTGAACAGGGCTTGCTGAACTCTTTTTCTGTATTCACTTGGATTAAGTTTGTTGGGCCTCTCTGAGAATCGGGTCAAATCGAAAACATGCCTCCAGTTTTCCTTTTCTGGGACAATCATCATTGCGACAAGGAGAAGGAGTCCGACGTTCAGTACGACTAACCACTTCAGGAATGTATTAGACGTCAGCAAAACTACGGTGCTCATTGCCTCAACGAATGGGGCAGAGACGACTCCCGTTACGTGTCTGCTTTCATCAAACACAACTTGGAAGTTAGCGAAATCACCCTTCACTTCCCCGGATAATTCAAGGTTATCGAACTCCATCATGGAGTGTATCAGGAGTCTGAAGTAGTCTCCGTTCCCATTCCACTGAGATCCATCAGAGTCTTCAAATGCATCGTTCCAACAACTCTGGTATGCACCCACTACTTCGCAGACTCTGGGAATTCCTTCTCCCTGCGCAACCTCATCTGTCCACAGCATGTTGGAGAATGCCTCTGGATCAGAAACGAAAACAATGCTTCCAGTTACCTCAATCTCGGCAGTGTTTCCGCCGACAATCGCTTGCCCGGCTCGAACTTTGTCATACACCTCAATTCCGGGATAATCAGCCCTTATCATCAGCGCTAGATCTCCCGGAGCAGGATTCCTAAAGTCACTAGAGTCTCCAGTTCCGATTAGGTCAATGAAAGCAGAGGGAGAGGCTTTCGAGATTATGGTCACTTCACGGTGTTCGGGGTCTTCTCTGTCCCTCTCAGTCTGTTCAAACTTCATTCCTGTTGGTTTTTTGAACATCACGGGCAGTGCGCAATCATCATCGTAATTGTCTATGTCGAAAGCGCTGCATCCATCATTCCCGAAATCCGAAGACTCCTCTTCCAGCGTCCCGATTCCCCAGACGTTTTCCCACGAATATTGACTTACCCCATCATCGGTTTCTGTGATATAATACTGGTTTTCATCCAACAGGGGCGAGTCGAAGTATGTGACTCCAAATTTCGATGCTAGCCTATTCGCGTTTGTTCCGTCAGCGGCTACAATGACTTTTCCGCCGGATTCTGTTACGAAATCGTAAATTGACTCTGCTTCAGTTTCATCAATAGGCTTCTCGGGAGCGATTACCAATAGCATAGTCCTGTGTGGGTATTTCCAGTCATTAACGAGCATTGGCGTTGACATGGTGTTGGCAATCGAGTAGCCATCGTCACCCTCCAAGCTATCTCTCATATCCTTCAATTGAGCTAGTCCGTCATAGTCCCCCTCACTGGAGTAGGCGGAGTAATGAGTGGCTTTTCCAACCACGAAAATCATCGGAAGGATGAGAAGCAATGCAGTCGTAATCCCCAAGGACCAAGTGACGTATGTTCCGAATTCACGGCCCCCGTCGTTGTTATCCAAGTAAACCAACATCCAAACGTAGGTTCAATCTAGCACCTACGGTGCTGTGCGGAGTGCGATTGCCCAATTATATGCTTCGGCAAAAAAAATCAGTTTTCTCGTCTAATATTAACTCAGTCTACTGATTTATACATAAATGAGTAAAACACGCTAGTCTTGCCTTTGAGTCCTCAATGATGCGGAAACAAGAATCGCAAAAACTGTCAGGAAAATACTCATATTAGGTAAATTAGAGCTTACAACTTCATCAATCGTTCCATCGTCGTCTCCCGGATCTTCTCCCGGATCTACTTCATTCACAGGAGGAGGCTCTACCGTAACTCTAACATTATCTTCTGCGAATTCGGAACCTCCAGAATTGGTTGCGCCATTTGACGATACTGTAACATCCACTTCGCAATTCCTTTGAGGATGACTCTGTGAAGCTGTAATTAGCAACGGAGAATTTATTGTACTACCTGGGGCTATATCCTGTCTCTTATACACATCTCCGAGCCCACGAGACGCTACAACATC
>CAXHBZ010000060.1:0-6510 GCA_964015215.1 uncultured Candidatus Poseidoniales archaeon
GGCAAGATGCTCCCCCTTGACTCTAGGACCGATAGGGAGTGGGTGATTCCAGAGGTCAAGGTGGCCTCTCTCTCATTTGAGTTGGGTGATTTGGACGATGGTGCGTCTAGTGATCGCCGTGTGAAGAGCGTCACAGTATCGGAGGGGGCCGTCAACGAGAGGGGGGGCGGATTGAGAATTCAAATGACGGATGACAGGAGCGTGGAAAGCTTCGTGAGAGAGGTTGAGCGCGCTGTGCATTGGATTGACCCGGACATAGTAGTGACGGAGGGAGGGGATTCTACGGGGTTCCCCGCTTTGATTTCAATGGCCTCATCAGCTGGGTTGGAAGTCAGGCTAGGAAGGAGCAAGAGAGAGGTTTCGGTAAGGAGAGATGCTGTCACGACCTGGAGCTATGGCAGGGTCGTGAGATCTGAGGCCTATCACGCCCTAGAGGGGAGGGTACATGTTGACGGTGCCACATCGTTCATATTCAAGGAGGGCGGGATCGAGGGTTTATTCGAGGTTTCCAGGATGTCTGGCATACCCTGCCAAGACCTATCCCGGCTCTCCCCGGGTTCGGCGATATCGGCGATACAGGTCAGGCAGTCCATGGAAGACGGGGTCCTAGTCCCATGGAAGAAAAATCGCCCAGAGGACATGAAGACAGCCCGAGAGATGGTGCTGGCTGACAGAGGGGGGCTATACTTGGACCCCGTCCCAGGTGTGCATGAGAGGGTGTATGAGCTGGACTTCTCCAGCCTCTTTCCTAGCATCATAGCCACGAGGAACATAAGCCCGGAGACGGTGAACTGCTCCTGCTGCTCCCCTCCTCCAACAGGAAGGGGCCTGCGCCCACTTCCTCTGGCTCCCGAGGAGTCTGCGACGGAGATAGAAGCGAGGAAGGGCCACGGCGAGGGGATGGCTGTTCCGGAGCTAGGTTACCACACTTGTTCGAGGAGGCATGGTTTCCTTGGAAGGGTGGTTTCTCCGATAATAGAGATGAGGTCTGAGATGAAGAGGAGGATAGAGGCCAAGGGAGATCCATGGGACAGGAGGCAGAATGCTCTGAAATGGCTTCTCGTGACTTGCTTTGGGTATACCGGGTACAGGAACGCACGGTTCGGAAGAATAGAGTGTCATGAGGCAATATGCTCCTGGTCAAGAGAGCTTCTGTTGGACGCGAAGAGCGCGGCCGAGGATGAGGGGTGGATCTGTCTTCACGCGATAGTCGACTCGATATGGCTGAAGGATGAGCTGGGTCGTGACGGGTCATCGCAAACAGAGTCGATTAATCGACTGTTGCGCAGGATAGGGGCGTCCTCTGGAATACCCATAGAGCTAGAGGATGTTTACGACTGGATCGCGTTCGTCCCTAACCGGACAACAGGGTCATCATCCCTCACGAAGTACTTCGCATATGGAGGAGGGGGGTGGAAAATAAGGGGAATCGAGCTACGTCAGCACTCTACTTGCGAATGGGTCAAGGATATGCAGACGAGGATTCTTTCGGAGCTTAATGAGAGGGGTTATGTGGAAGGGGTCGAAGAATCACTGAGACACTACAGGAGGGAGCTGTCGAGGATGAGGGAGGGCTCGGTCCCCTTGTCAGATCTAATCGTATCGAGAAGGGTTCGAAGCGAGCTTCGAGACTACAAGGTACTGAATCTAACGGCTGCGGCCCTGATGAGAGAGAAGATGATCAGCTCGGCCACCCCTCCCGGGAGGAAGATACGATTTGCTGTTGTGGGAAGGAAGCGAGCCGTGCCTCAGGACCGCGTCAGAATGAGGTTTGAGATTCTCAGCGGGAGAGAGTCTACAAGAGAGGAGCGAGGGGACTCTGAATACTACCTCGGTCTGGCCTCTCGAGCTATATTCTCCATTCTGTCTCCTTTTGGCGTGTCTATGGACGACCTGCAAACCGATCTATACAAACAAGCCCGTCTCGATATTGGGGCTAACGATAATCACGCAGTGTACGCCGACTCCTAACGGGGAGCTTCTCCTCCTCAGAGGGTTCTGATAGCTTGAGGAAGTAGTCACTGGTCTCCTTCAGCAGGTTTCTGATCTTGGTAGGAGTGGGGGGGATTGTCCTTCTATCAATCGTCATGAACACAGCAAGGTTGCTGGCTCTCGACATTCTTCTGAGTCTTTGAAGGGTGTTTCGAAGCAACATGTTCCTTTCCACTACCCCCAATTGCACGTCTAGAAACATTGAGTGTATGTTCGTCACTATCAACAGGCTACCCTGTTCCGGTGGGGTCCCTATATCTCCCGGATGTTCCATGCTCCTGAATATCTCAGACATCTGGTGCGCTGTGAAGGCGCGACAGGCGTGCAACCTATCCAAGTAGTCCATCGACCGCCTTTGTGAAGACGATATGATTCTTGTCGGGTCGAGCAGAGAGCCCCCGTCAACCCAGTAAACTCGTTTTCCTAGGGCCATCTCCTGAGATGCCAGCCCGTAAGCTACGTCTGCTGTCTGGTATTTTCCACCCTCCAAGCAGACTACCCTCTGCCTCTCAATAGGCGTCTCCACCGGAAGCATGGTCATTTCCAATTGAGGCCGGTAATTACTTTTTCAATGGGCTAACGCTCAAGGTGAAAGTGAAAGAGGCGGCTGTCGATTCGATTCCTTGCGGATTTGATTCTCTTATTCTGTGTATGACTGGCGTCATATCTAGGGCAATGTAGATATGCCCTCGACCACGATTAGTTTCTCCCCGTGAGAAGACAGGGTGTTTGGGCCCTAGGTTCCCTGTACATCCGTCATTGGGCAGGAGAAGTAGATTACATGGGTACGGATACAATTGGAAGGCAGACGTGGACGCTGACGTTGATAAGAGGAAAGCCCGGCAGGGACGAGGAGCCCGACAATGAGGAGTTTGAATGGGGGAGGACCACGTATGAGCTACTGGATGAGGGCCGTCCGGCGAAATTTCTTCCTTCGGGATTGGTACACCTGCTGAAGCGATCCGAGATAGTTTCAGAGGCAATGGAGACGGGTTTTGTTACCGAGATATCTTCCCGGCCTAAACCATTGAGGGAATGGGCATGCTTCGAGAGGATGGCGATTGGAAATCGGGACTCTCGACTAGGTCCAAAGGTCGGCAATTACGCGGTATCGGGAGGGACTGCGTCTCTTGAAATGGTGGAGGTGTTCCCTGACGGAGATCTCCCTGCAAAGGTCTGGATTAGAGCCATTGAATTGGATTTACAGCGTCTTGGATGGTTGATAGACTCAGGATTGATGGAGAAAAGGGAGAAAGTGCAGGCAACACTAGACCAGTGGTGCACAATCGGCAACACGAGTTGGAGCGACGATGGACGGGTGCATGAGAGGGAGAGGGTTGTGCTACCGGGCCCTCCTGGCAGGCAGATGGATTTTTTCTAGACGCTGGTCTGTTTTTCAAGAACGTAGTTTACAGCGTTCCTGAACAGTGCCATTCCCTCGCCCTCGCCGTGATTGACGTCTTCCCTCGTCCAGGTAGCTCCGAGCCAGGTGGAGTGGTTAGCCTCGGGATGAGGCATTAGACCGAACACCAGCCCGCTTGGGTCGCATACCCCAGCGATATTCCTCCAACTCTGGTTTGGGGATGTGGGGTAGGGGAGTACGTTCCTCGATAGGGAGGGGTACTCCGAGTCGGGGTCCACGTATCTGACCGCTATCTGTCCCTTGTCTTCCCATTCATCCATGAGGGGTCTGTTGTCCGTCACGAACTTGCCCTCGCCGTGTCTAACCGGGACTCGCATCCTCTTGATCCCCTTGGTCCAGATGCAAGGACTATTTTGGTCGAATTCTAGAGTGACCCACCTGTCCTCGTAATGCCCGCTATCATTGAGGGCTAGAGATGCCGTTTGTATGAGGGAGACATCCTCGTCGCCGGGCAAGAGCCCCATCTTGACTAGAACCTGAAAGCCGTTGCAAATCCCGATCACCGGCTTCCCTGCTTTCACGAATTCTCTGACTTGGCTCCTCAGTCCGAATCTGAGTCTGTTCCCCATCAGCCTACCGCTCCCTAGGTGATCTCCGAACGAGAAACCCCCCGGGATAGCCATGATATCATAGTTTGAGAGTGATAGTTCGCCGTTAACCAACCTATTTACATGCACGCGTTCAGACGAGGCGCCCGCCATCTCGAATACGGCCATTGTCTCGGTTTCGCAGTTAATCCCGAATCCTGAGAGGACGGCAACACTGGGCCTCTCATCCATCAGATACCGCCTCCATCGAGAGCGTGCTTCCACGTGGTTCTGAGATCGCTCATTGATGCGACCAGGACCTTCTCCCCTCTGATGGAGAATGATATCTCCTCCCCCTCCTCGACGGTTCCTATGTAGTGGCAGGCGTTCCCTCTCATCACACTCTCAAACGCTTCGCGGTTCTCCTGTTTGACGCTGACTATTATCCTACCTAAGCTCTCCCCGAACAGAGCACCCCACTTGTCCAAGGCCTGGGGGTCGCTCAAAATTGGATTCAGTTCGATGGATGCTCCAGAGTCTGAGCCGAAGCAGCACTCGGCTAGCGCTACTGCGAGTCCTCCGTCACTGCAGTCATGCGCGCTAGCCACGAGGGAATCCGACATAGCATGAGTGAGGGCCCTGTACATTGCTAGGTTCCGGGAGGTGTCTATGTCTGGCACGGATTCTCCTATCCCTCCCTCTCCATCCTCCCTCAGCATGAATGCGAGCTCGCTCGCACCCAACTCCTGATGTGTCTCCCCTAGGATGTAGATCGAATCCCCCTCATTCTTGAAGTCCGATGAGACTGCTTTCCTCACATCGGAGTGGTTTCCGACTAAGCTGAACAGTATGGTAGGAGGGACGCTGATCTTCTCTCCGTTAAGTGTGGCGTCGTTCTTCATGGAGTCCTTTCCGCTAATGCATGGGAGCCTGTATGCGCGACAGGTGTCATCTATTGCTCGGTTGGCCCTCACTAGCTGGGCGAGCTTGTATCTGCCATCGGGAGTCTTTGCTGATTCCACTGGGTCTGGCCAGCAGAAGTTGTCTAGACCTGCTATCAGGTCGAGATCGACTCCTACGCAAACTGCGTTCCTCAGGGCTTCATCGACGGAGGCGGCGGCCATGGCGTATGCGTCTATATCAGAGTACCTTGGGACTATTCCATTGGATATCACAGCTCCCTGGGTGCCTCCCTGCAATGGTGCGATAACCGCGGCATCGCCGGGCGCGTCTCTGTTCACTCCACAAAACGGCTTGATCACAGACTGAGCTAGCACTTCGTGGTCGTAGGATCTCACCCACCACTCCTTGCTGGCCACGTTTGGTCTCGCCATCAGGCGTTTGAGGATGCCTCCCATTTCAACCGCATCCACGCTGGGGAATTCTATCGGCTCGTGGTGAGGGGGGGACCACTCAGACTCTAGCTTGAGTTGGGGGCATCCCTCATGGAGAAGCTCGATTGGCAGATGGGCCACGGGGTCATCTCCATGGGTCACCACGAATGCACCGGAGTCAGTGAACGTGCCTACCGCTGTGGCCTCTACCTCATGCAAAATGGCCAGATCCTCGAAGGCCTGTGCGTCTTTGGGTCTGACACCCACGGTCATTCTCTCTTGGGACTCGGAAACCAGTATCTCCCAGGGGGATAATCCGGCCTGTTTGAGGGGGACTGCTCCGAGATCCAGCTCGGCCCCGCCTGTTAGCTCTGCCATCTCCCCAACACTACTGGAAAGCCCGCCAGCCCCATTGTCTGTGATTACTTGGATCAGCCCTGCATCCCTCGCCTCGAGGAGCATGTCAATCATCTTCTTCTGCGTTATTGGGTCACCAATCTGGACTGCTGAGCTGGGGCTCTCCTCGGTCAGCTCGAGGCTGGAGAACGTGGCTCCGTGGATTCCGTCGTAGCCGACCCTGCCTCCGACCATGTATACGACGTCTCCAGCCTCGGGCGTCTTGATGTGGCTCTGCCTTCCGTCGGGCAATTTTCTAGGCATTATACCCAGTGTTCCGCAATAAACCAGTGGTTTACCAATGTATCTTTCGTCGAATACTATGGCCCCATTTACAGTTGGGATTCCTGACTCGTTGCCCCCAGATCTCACGCCTGCATGGACGCCTCTGAATACCCTTGATGGGTGGAATAGCCCCTCAGGGAGCTGTTTTTCGTAGTCTGGTGGTCCAAAGCAGAATACGTCGGTGTTTGCAATGGGCCTGGCCCCGAGGCCTGTTCCTACTATGTCCCTGTTGACTCCGACGATACCAGTTATGGCACCCCCATATGGGTCGAGCGCGCTGGGGGAGTTGTGTGTCTCGGCCTTTATGCAGAGGCTCCAATCCTCGTTCCAGGCTATCACACCAGAGTTGTCGTGGAATATGCTGAGAAGCCAGTCGACTTGCTTCTGGATGTCCAGGGTTGGTTGCATGATATGTGTCCTGAATAGGGAATTTATGGTGGATTCCTCCCCTGTGACGTTGTCCACATGGTGTATCTTGGCCGCGAAAATCTTGTGGGAGCAGTGTTCGGACCAAGTCTGTGCCAGACATTCCAGTTCTGCGTCTGTGGGGGAG
>CAXHBZ010000061.1:0-6456 GCA_964015215.1 uncultured Candidatus Poseidoniales archaeon
ACACCCGTTATGTCGTCGGCAGCGTCAGATGTGTATAAGAGACAGGGGTCTGACCCCGGTAAAGGAATGGGTATAGAGACGGAGACGGTTTCCGCAGTTCAGGAAGCATT
The DNA here is from genome assembly GCA_964015215.1 of uncultured Candidatus Poseidoniales archaeon. Lineage (GTDB taxonomy): Archaea > Thermoplasmatota > Poseidoniia > Poseidoniales > Thalassarchaeaceae > MGIIb-O5. The sequence continues at coordinate 111 of CAXHBZ010000061.1, forward strand.
GGATGCGGGAATTTTCGTAGTCGCAGCAGCAGGTAACACTGGCACCGACTCCTCAGATGTCTCTGTTCCTGCAAACATCAGAGGAGTAATCGCCGTTGGCGCTGAACGGAGTACGGGACTGACCTGGACGGACAGTGCCTCCGGATCGGAAACGGATCCCTACACAGGGGAACCGAGAACGTACCCCGATCAGAAACCGGAAATTACCGCCCCCGGAGTAAATATATTCTCAACCGCTTCGACCAGTATTAATCCTCCATATGCCTATTCATCGGGAACTAGCGACTCAACGGTCTTCGTCTCAGGTGCTCTGGCTCTGTTATTGGAAAAATTTGGGGATGACATAGCAGGTGACAATGGCAAGATAGATCCAGAAGAAATGAGCATGGTCAAAAGAGCTTTAGCTAACTCGGCAAAAAGACCAGATTCATTAGTTGGCAACCACAGCTCAACTTCCGGATATGGCTCACTTGACGCAGTCGAATGGGCAAATCAGCTCTCAATAGAATTAAATTCCAATGTTTAGCTATGCTTTTTTCGCGCGCTAGTTTAAACGACGGTACCGACTTGTTATAATCCGCTTCCGATGCCCCAATGCCATGGCCCGCGATAAGAGAACAAGCTCATCCATTCTAGTGATGCTGATGTTGACTAGTATTTTCATCGCGTTGGTTGGGCCCGCGCCAACAGTCGCAGCTTCCAATGAAACCACTTCCGGAACCATCACAGGTACTGAATATTGGCAAGGGACTCATGAACTTACTGGCGATGTAGTCGTCTCGTCAGGGGCTAAATTGATCATAGAACCCAGTACAAATGTCGTCTTCCCAAATGGCACACACCTTGATGCAAGAGGAAGTATATGCGTAGGACTCTCTTCATGTGGTGCCAGTAGCAATGCTAACTCTGCTCAAAGGATAACCTTCTCGTGGAATGAACCAGAGAACGAAAGCGCAGAGGGCGAATGCAATGGGATTTCGCAGGGCCAGTACGAAATCACAATCACTGACCCATCTTGTTATGAGGGGCTAATAATTAGAGATTCAATCGACCTTTCACAATCAGGATTGAGATTCCTGACAATTGACGGTGCTTGGGGCATTCCTCATTTCGTAGATAATCAAAATGGATTCAAGTATGCAGCATTGGTTCTAGATGGGGCAAGCCCCGTTTTGACAGAGATAGACTTCCAAGATATTGCCTCCAGCAGTGTTCTAACAACCGGGCTAGCACAACCCCAATTTGTCGGAGGAGAGTACATTGTAGGTAATGATGAAGATAGCGGGGTTGATGGCCCTGCTGTTCAAATCTACAGTTCAGGCACACCAATAACGCCATTGATAATGTCGTCACCAGTTTTGATTGGTTCAGATAATGGGTGTGGCAACAATGCAGGAGGAAAGCCTACAGTGTGGGTAGACGATGCATTTATCGAAATAAACGATGCAGAAATTCCAGTGGGCGATTATGGCATATCACTTAGGTATTCGTCTGGTTCAGTCACCGATTCTGACATCTCAGTAAACTGTAACGGCATAGACATCTACAGTCTCAAAAGTGTAGGACAAATAGATTACCACAACACCATTTCTGGAAATGAGATCACCACGTCGGTGAGAACCCCAATAACGGTTTACGGAGGTGGCCATGCTTACATCTCGAACAATGAATTGTCAGGAGCTGGCGAAGGAAGCGGAATCGCGGTTTTCTCCAGCTTTGCAGAGATCACAGACAACGAAATCGGTCCGATCGGTGGGTGGAATGGACTCTGGATGTACGGTTCGTTCGATGTGATTGCCGAGAATAATACAATTTTCGACACTAACAGGGAAGCCATAATTGCAGGGGAGTACGGAAGCAACGCACCTGCACCTAGCGCAGCCAGGGCATTCCTCGCCAACAACACAATATCAACTGACCCAACCACCTGCTCGAGCTCCTTACACTTCGACGGGGTTTTCACTTGTCCAGCTGTTTTCGCTTACAGAACTGGATTGACCATGTACGACAATGACATCGATGCAGGAAATTCGGATGGTATGAGATCAGTCGGTGCTCTTTTGGATATCAGAAGAAACAACTGGAACGCAGCTGGAACAGGTGCAATCTTGAAACATTACGATTCTTCATACGCCGGCGACCAGCAGTACGGAACACTGGCCTTTTTCTCCGAAAACACATGGAACGGGGTAGGTACCACATACAATATCACCAAGAGTGCCGTGACGGTGCAATCGGAAACCATCCCATCTCCCCCGGAAGGACAATACCCCATCGTTCTCTCATGGCCGGATCAAGAGGCTTGGCCTCAGAATGGATTTCAGAACGGAATTATCCCAACTGAAGTCCAGGAATGTTCTAACTGTGATAACCTGACCCCAGTAAATTTCCCTCTGGCACTCTCCATGGATAATAACTCTACAGTTTTGACATTTGCGGGATTATCAAATATCGATCGCTCATCCATAGCAATTCAGACCCAACCGACCCCGTATGCTGTACAAGTTAGAAGGGCTGAACTAGTAAAGTTCCAAGCCCTGGTCAACGGAGAGAGGGTAGAAGGGGCAAGTATTCTGGTCGAAGATGCACTCGGAAATGACTTGTATGACATTGAGACTATGTCCGACGGTTACACACCATGGTTCGCCTTGCCTTCGGACTTCCATCTTGATTTCAGAGGCCTCGGAGGAGGAAACAATCCGGATGGTTTTGCAGATGATGAATATGAGGACTCCTGTTCAGATGGCATAGATAATGATGGAGATCTTGTTACGGATAGCGAAGACGATGATTGCAATCATTCAGCTGGTACCAGGGAACTTTCTCTCTATCGTTACACAGCGTACAAGTTTGGCTTCGGATTAGACAGCGGAGAATTTACTCTGAATGATGCCTCATACCAAGGAACAGCCAATTTAGTAAATCTAGCACCGTCAATTTCCATAACGCAGGACCAAGGGCACTCATTCAGGAAGGTCGTCAATATTACAGGGAACGCACATGATGGAATATTGGCTTCATTCTATCCGACGGATGAGAGCGCACAATGGGACCAGAAAGGCTATGTCCACTCCATAGAGGTAAGGGACCCATTCACCAGTGATTGGTCAGAAGCCAATTTGGCAACCGACTCTTCCGGAGCATCCTTTGCCGAGGTGACTAGGGACAATCACCCATTCAAGGAGTGGTACTACGAACTAGATATGTCACAAATGGCTGAAGGGGATTACGTGTTCCAGTTCCGAGCCTACGATGGAATTGACTACAGCCCTATATCGACAATTTCTATAAAATTAAACTCCCAAGCGCCATCAGTCTCAGTTAGCTCTCCAAGTCCGCTATCCACACATTCTGATGGAACCGTAACTTTCGAGGGAGCTGCATACGATTACTACGGTTGCCCCTCTCAATGCGGAAAGGATATTTCCGAAATATATTTCCAAATTGAAGGTCCAAATTTCCAAGTCGTTACCCCTGTATCGGGAGGGACATCATGGACATGGACTTGGGACTTTAGCGGACAGCCCAGAATTGTTGCTGATTACACATTCAAAATTTGGGCTTCAGACTCGGACTTTTGCAACGGGATAATCGATGAGTGTATTCCAGCAGAACTCACACTGACGATCGACAATTCAAACAGCGCCCCTTTCATCAGCATATCCTCGCCAAAAGAGTCTGACAGGATGCCAGTTTCAGAGGAGTCTGAATTCTCTGGAGTCGCAAGGGATAATGATAACGATGTTACGAGAGTAGACATCGAAGTACTGGACACAGCAAACGGTATGATCCAGGTTCATTCAGAATCAGTGACGGAGTTTGATTCCAATGGTGAATTCATATCAACATGGGATTCCAGATCACTCAGGCACAATTCGGAATACCAGATAAGGATGAGGTCTTATGATGGATTTGACTACAGCGAATGGAAAACTGTGAATATAATAGCCGACAACCCCCCTGATGCTGGAAACAATCAACCAGTGTTCGATCAGACGGAATGGCCCGATGAGGTAGTCCTCTATTGTGAAACCAACTCTCAGTCCGCAGATAGGTGTACGAGCTTCGAGATTAATCTACTAGATTTCTTCGCAGACCCCGACCCAAATCAGGAACTACTATTGTCCGTTTACGACAGTGCGGATATCGACTCTGATGATCAATATCCCATAGTAATCACAATATCTGCAGATGGGAAAGCGAGATACAACCCAACGTCAATGTCTTTCTTCGACCCTGAAATCTCAGGTTGGTCTCTCTATGATGTTGTTTTTGTAGCTTCGGACCAGTTTAGCTCAAAGGCAAACTCGAATCCTATTAGTATCCAAGTGATCGGGATAGAATTCTTGGTTGATGCCCCTGAAGACTCCAGGATATCGGATGATGAGACGGCCATGTTCACTGGGATAGGATTGCCAGGAAGGACTGTCACAGCGACAATTAGTGGAACTCCCGTCAACAGTACGGTAGTCTCAGAAAACTCAACTTGGTCGTTAGGGATACCAGCGTCAAGAATCTCAGGTTCCGCAACACCTCAATTCAAGTATGGGGGAATGGACTACGAAGGGTCAAAAATTACTGTCAGTGATCCTACTTCTGGAGGTCTTTCGATCACTGTCATTATTGCAATAGTCCTTGTTCTTTCAATTGGAGCATTCGCCTATTTCTTCATAGAGTTCGAAGAAGACTCAGAGGAAACCGGTGACTACAACAAGAAAGAGAGGCCAGATAGGGAAGAAACCAGATTTGTCAAGGACGACGACCACCCGGGTTGGCTATGGGACAAAGAGAAAGAGGAATGGGTCCCCGAGAGCGAGAATAATCAATGAATCAAACGAAGCTCTTTTTTCACGAACATTCTTGAATAAACGTTGTTGCTTAGAAGACATGACCGGCACTCCTGTTCCCAAGCCAGGGGTCCAAGAGAGGATACTATTGCATCTTAGGGACTATGTGGATCATGCAGAAAAAGTCGAGGTACCTTTCGCATTGTCTCAGATGGGGATCGCTAATGCAGTATCTATTGCCAGATCGAATGTACCACGCGCAATCTCTGGTCTCAGGGACCAAGGATACTTGCTGGAGAAACAGGCTCACGTAACGGGTGTTTCAAGAAAAAGGAAGGCGTATTTCCTCACAGATGACGGAGCAAAATTGGCTGACGACATTTGGTCCAAGGTAGGAAAGCAGACCGTGAGGGTCATCGGAAAAGACGGAAGGGCATCAAATATGGAACTCTCTGAGGCCCTGGAAGTTACTGAGCTCCCATTGAGGCACGTCGATGTTATCAGGTACCTAGATGACTCCGGAACAATAGATTTGTCAGTCTTGTCAGCCGATTTAATTGAGAGAGACCTCTCAAAGCATATTGAGAAACAACTGGTCACTTCACTAAGTGACCTCCCTAGAACGAGGAGATTCTACGGCAGGGAACTAGAGCTTGAGAACATGGTTAATCTTCTAGAGCACCAGTCTGGCTCAATACTAGTCCCGGGAATAGCTGGAATTGGGAAAACGTCTCTTTCAGCTAAATTGATTGAAAGCTTCACGCACAGGAGAAACTTACTGTATCATCGTTGTCAGGATTGGGAAGGCTCCAGAGCTTTTCTCGAGGCCATGGCAGAATGGCTCTCGGCGATGGGAAGCGATGATTTGTCCGACTACCTTGCTTCTACTCCGGTACCTCAGCCTCAGATGGCAGTTAATTTGATGTCAGAAGCCTTGAGCACGTCCCCTGCCTTGGTGGTAATTGACGACCTACACAAAGTCGGCGATGAAACCCTTGTTTCGGTACTCAGGGGCCTTTCGCTGAAGATTCCAGAATTAGAAAATGTCGGGTTGGTTATGTTTTCTCGTTCTTTCAGGATGGTAGTGCCAGAATCTGACTCCTCTGGAAGGATCGTCACGTTAGTTATGCCCTTGGATGGCCTCGACCAAGAAGCGAGTAGGAAAATTCTCACTACAATGAAAGATTTAGAGATGCCTCAGTTCTTGCATATTCACAATCTTTCAAGAGGCCATCCATTAGTCCTTGAGCTAATCAACAGAGGCAGTGTGGGAGGTACATTCCACGAGACACTGGAGGCCTTTGTTGAAAAGGAAATATTCAGCAGACTTTCAGGTGCAGAGAAAAGATTGTTGGGGGCAATCGCAGTATTTCGGGAACCAATGCCATTGGAAGCGATTTCCGGAATGGATATGGAGACTGACCTTCTAGATGATTTGGTTGAGAAGGGACTGGCTAGACAGGCGGACAGCGAAAATTATGACGTTCACGACCTAGTTAGGGAATTTCTAACACTGTCTCTTATACACATCTCCGAGCCCACGAGACGCTACAACATCT
>CAXHBZ010000062.1:0-6342 GCA_964015215.1 uncultured Candidatus Poseidoniales archaeon
ACACCCGTTATGTCGTCGGCAGCGTCAGATGTGTATAAGAGACAGGAGGTAATTTGTTGGATGGGGGACAAGCATGAAAATGGGGGATGGGAGCCACATCTCCACTTCCAATTGTCCCTGATAGAACCAGAAACTCATGACATGCCTGGAGTTGTCTCTCCCGATGATCGATTGGAAGCACTAGCGAATTATCCTGACCCTAGGCTCGTGCTGGGGCCGATCTACTGATTTTCAGATAGGTGCCTCTTCAAATCGGGAATAGGCTCCATGGAGGTTGGATTTACCCCCTTAACCAACGCCATGCATATCGAAATCCAATCAGATAAATGAGCCGCGTAAATCATTCTTTCTAAGAGCGAATCCCCTTCGCAGACTAACTTCCAAACATTTTTTCTGTCCAAATTATTCTCCATCCAAGTAATTCTTGAGTTTGTTCGATCGTCCAAACCCTCACAAATCATGATGAGCAAAGCCCTGTCACTCTTCGAGTCATTATACCACGCCACTATCTCGTTATGGTTCATTTCCGGAACTACTGAGTGTTTTGCGAAGGCCTCAGAATTTTCGTTGATCTGACACGTAAGTCTGTATGCTGGAGCTTCGAGTAACTTCGGGCAAACTATGCCTATCTCCATGTCAACTAGACTCTTGGCGAGAGTCTCAGACATTCCATCTCCTCCCGAAAAATCCAACTTTTTGGTAGACTCCTTCAATCTAGAAATCATCTTTTGTAACTCATCATCATTTGGGCGGTTGAGGATTCCCATCGACCAGCAAACAGCTAGTTGGGCGCCAAAAATATGGCCAAAAGCTGACCGGGGCATCTGGCCCTTCGGGATTGAAACGTGTACAGTTCCTTTGTGCATGGCTAAAATCTCACTCATCACACCCCCAGAAGATATACCTACCACCATGCCTCCTAATTCCAATGCTTTATTGATCCCGCTCAATGTTTCTTCGGTATTTCCGGAGTATGAGGTTGCAATGACTAGCCACTCTGGCCCCCACCAATTGGGCAGATTGTAATCATTCCACACAACGAATGGAATTCCTCCTTCTTGATTGGAGATAGTTTTCAGAAATCTTCCAGAGGACCCAGATCCACCCATTCCGAGAAAAATCACACCAGTCCAGTCAGAGTCTGAGACTAAATCAACATCCATATTCATCGCTGATTCAAAATCATCCACGAAGGACCTAGTAAATTCGCACATGCCCTCGCTGTCGAGGGATTTTTCGAGTATTTCTAGTGATTCCTCTGTCATATCAAGTCCTCTTCGATGGCACCGCTAACCACTCTCCCTGTATGAAGCCAATGCGTATCAATTTGTTTTTTGCATCATCATCATAGGGCAGGGCTACCGTGACAATCTTGTAGTCTAATGGATCCATAACCTCAACAGCCGAGCTGTCCCTATGCAGTATTTCAACTATGAATTGCTCGCTGACTGGACAGATTACTGTTGACTCCTCCATGTCTCTCCATGATGCTCCAGACCGCTCAAATCTTTCCATTTTCTTAAGAATTGGGCCATCCTTTTGCCAACTTTCTACAATCCAGTGTTCTTTCCTGAACCTTATTACATCGCCAATTCCGTATGCAGGTTTTCTGTAGCTTAAAGTTAGTCTTGTTACCTCTATACCGTCATTCGCACCAACAACTGTAGAGGTTTCCTTTACTGTTCCACCAAATTTTCTAACTAGGTTTCTGGCCCATCTCCTCGCCATGGCCTTTGATCCTAATTTCAAATCCCAACCTCCCGTAACAGGCCCTTCTTCTGAGATGAAAAACATTGGGTCAGCTTCCATTTCAGAAAGCATATCATCCAGGGTCTCCCTTAATGACTTCAATTCGGATTCAGAGAGCCTTCTGCCCGCCGACCTTAATTGCATTACGGCTTCGAAGTAGGAACCTGCCTTCCGCGTGCAAGTTGGACAGACGGCATTGCTCGTTTGTAGAAGTACCTCGTGAGAATCCGAAAAATCGCAATGTTCTATTTTCCCTGAAACACTGACATGTAGCCTACTGGTCCTTTCATCAATTTCCTCGACTGCGAAATCTACAGAAACCTGTTTGGCCCTATCTTCCACTCTCAGGTTTCCCCTTATTCTGAGGTCTGCTAAATCATCAGCCCCTATCTCAGACCATCTTCCCCTTATTTCATGAAACCCACACTTTGAGCACCTATCCTGCTGGATTCTTTCGGGAATCACAGACAGTTGTGTCCTTTCTCTCAGACATGTTTCGCACATCCTGTCTGATGTCAGGGGAGGATGGCCCCCACAAACTATGCAGAACTCGCCCCCGGACATCCTCTCTCGTTGACGGCGCCTATGCCTGCAGTTAGAAGGGTTACCAATGGCGATTATTCGGCTTGAAAACTCTGTTCCTCTTCACTGATAATGGAATATTCATCGATTTGGGATGACAATTTTACTATTCTTGAACGTAGGTGGTTTAGGTAGAATGCGATTATTGCGGACATTATGGAGTAAGCAATGACCAATTCTGTCATGCCTGTCATTCTTTCACCTCGTCCAACTTTCTCTTGGCTTGTTCAACCCTATCTTCGAGTCTAAAAACTGAATCACTTAGGATAGATAGACCGATGAAGAGTATCATAAAAGACAGGGTACCAAACATCAACACAGCCCTCATTTGTGGATCAAGCCCGGTTCCCTCGCCATCAACCACGACTATGCCAGGATGGCGCTTTTGATACAATGTTGTAGCTATGGCGGTAATTGGCACTAAAGCGAACCCAAACAGCCCTATTGCGGCAAGCGTATCCCTTGTCTCTTGGCCATCGGGCTGAGACCTTCTAGAGAGAACAAGGAATAATGCTACTCCAGTGAGTAAAGCGAAGGTATTGAGTCTGAGGTCCCCCCAATCCCATGGCACGCCCCATTCAACTGAGCCCCAGATAGGCCCCGAAGTGACAACCCCTGCACCAAAAAGAAGACCCAAATCAGAGCCAGTTGATACCCATCTCCAACCCCACTCTGATCGATTTCTGTACCATGATATAGCTCCCACAAACAGCATGCTAAAGGCAAGGAAGGATGACCATGCAAAGGGTACGTGCCAGTAGAAAATTCTCTGTGCATCGGGGGCATTCCAAGCCATAGGGTCAACTCCCGGAGCGTAGAATATGCCCAAGAATGCTGTACAGATTATTCCCAAAATTCCCAGTGAAGTTACCATGATGCCAGTCCTTATCTTCACAGACAAGCCGGGTTCCATAGTTACTGGCCAGAAGCCCCACAGTCAAGAATGCTATTCTCTAAGTATCAGGAATAAAAATTGCGACCGCCCAAACCATTGCGGATATCAGGCTCGCAATTATAATTGAGTAAAGAGGGGTGGATGTCGATAGTTCCCATGTCATTCCAGCATCAATTATCATGGAGAGGGCGTCCACCAATTGAATAAAAGGCCAAATTAAGACAATCAACAAAAGAGAGGCGACAGCGGCGCTGGACCTCCTCAAATCGGAAACAAGTAAATGCAATGCAGTTGAAGCACATGAAATATCCATGATCACCAATGAGGGTAGCCATAGCCAATAAATCGCATTCTGATCTACAGTTCCGGTGATCAACCCTTCCAAAACAAACCATGAGAGATAGGTCAAAGGAATTGGTAGGATTATTGAGGCAGCCAAAATGGAAGTCGCCGGGCGGTATTGTGGCCCACATACAGCTGACCACCACTTTCCACAATCCTGCTCGGATAGCCTACGAATCATTGCGGGGGAGACTACTGCAGAGATAAATGCCGGTGCCAATATCAGCGCGGAAAATAAATCATATTCTGAGTTTGGGACATTTATTCTCGCGATAATCGAGTAGGATAGTAATAGGGCTATAATTGCGGGAGTAGCCTTTCCAATCGTATCAACTGGATTTCTTTTTTCGATAGAAATGCCCCATGAGAAAAACGAATTTATGCTTTGAGATGGCGCTCTAACTGAGGATTTCCTCTGCTCGTAGGCATACAGCTCAACGTCATTGGTTGTTTCAGAAATTCTTCCCTCCTCAATCCTCACTATTCTCGTCGAACAGGATATCATGTCCTCATCATGGGATGCCATGATGATGGCATTTCGATTTCGGGAAAGCTCGGCTATCCATTTCTTCAGAATCCCCTTGGAAAATGAGTCTAGGCCTTCAGAAGGCTCGTCGAGGAAAACAATTCTTGGAGTTTCACAAAACAACGCTGGAGCCATTCCCGACAATACAGCAAGTCTCCTTCTAAGTCCCGCGGAGAGTTGCGAAACTCTATCCTCACTTCTGTGAGCGAGCCCCCATTCATCTAAGGCCGAAATAATTTCATTTTGGTCGGTATCGAGGCCTGAGACCTTCAATGCGATTTCGAGTCTCTCTCTAACCTTCTCCTCACCGCAGATTCCATCTGATTGCAAGGTCAAGCCGAATGGAAGTGGCTTCCTCCTTGCTCCCAAATGATCCCTGACAATCAAAGAGTTGCCATCTTCGGTTATCCATTTGACTTGCCCCGAATTGATAGGTATAATTCCTATCAATGATTCAATTAAAGTAGTCTTTCCAGAGCCGTTATCCCCTGTAAGGCAAACAATATCCCCCTGATTCGTTAAAAAGTCAATATTTTCAATGACAAACCTAGTCCCTCTGGCCACAGTGAGGTTACTCGCCTCGAGCATCGGCCCCGGAGTCATGTATGTCGGAGTAGTATTGGTCGTTTGAGTCGTTCCGTTCCGATAATTGCTATTTGTTAGGTGCTAGTGGGCGGGGCATGAGCGCGATAATGGGACTTGGAGCATTTCAATATGCTGTGGTTCTGGCCTTTATTGTAGCTGGCATTTACCCATACATCTCGGCATACAAAGGAGGGACCAGCGTAGCTTTGGCTACGATTCTTTCAGTTCTGCTCGTCTCCTTCGTGCAGTTCTCCAACGCCATTATTTTAGGAGTCCCAATTCAGCTTGGTTTTCTGGGTTGGCCCTTGGAAATTTTCGGGTCTATCCCTTCCATTTCATCCTCTCCTATGGAGTCCTATAGGTTACTCACAAGCGCTTGGATGCATGGGGGATGGACTCATGTTCTTGGCAATATTCTGGTCATAGGCCTGGTAGGGGTCCCTTTGGAGCAAAGAATGGGTGGTAGGAGATGGATGACAGTTTACATTATTGGACTATTAGGGGGCAATTTAGCGTGGATTTTGACCCATCCAAATTCTACCATTCCGACAGTGGGGGCGAGTGGAGCTGTCTTCGGTATTCTCGGAGCGTACATGGCATGCTGGCCTAGCGATAGAGTAGAGTTTCCAGTTTTATTTTTCATCAGACCATGGCCTATCTGGGTTATCGCCTTGTTTTATGTTGGCTTCGAGTTGTGGGTAATGAGCGATCAGCAATATTTGGCAGGTTCCAGTGTAGCCCACATGGCTCACATTGGAGGCTTTTTCCTGTCTTACACCTTGGCTCGTCCCATAGCTAGAGGCGGACCAAATTTGATAGAGGGAAAAATGCCAGATGAATTAAATAAAACTACAGGGATGATTCCTGATCTAGGAATCAACCCCTGGAAATTAAAGGGAAGGAATTTGGAAGGTGCTGCACTAAGAGTTCTCGAGAAGTTGAAGAGTGAAGGGGATGAGTTAGAGACTAGGAGAGCATGGCTCGAGGAGCTAGCCGAGCACACACTGTGCCCCGAATGCGAAGGAGAAATATTCTGCATCACTGAAAACGGACGAAGTTGGGTGGAGTGCGGGGTCTCGAACAGGCACCTAAAGTGGCCATAGTGCGAGAAATTGAGTCATGGACAGGTTGGGATTATACAGCGCCGGCAATTGGCTCTCTTTGAGAGCCATGGCAAAGGCGTCGACTTCACTAACCCCAATCCTTGTTTCTCTGATGCTTCTCATCCTAGATGCATCAATCGCAGTGAGTGGCAATGAATGGGAGATGGAAGAGGGGGAAGCGACGCGGGATTCCTCTGAAATTGACATTGTGGGTACCGTCCCACCACTCGTCTGTGATGGTCAGGAATGCCCAATTAAAGACAGGACTCCTTACCTTCCCCCGAATGACGTTGAATGGCCTGTCCAGGAACCGGGTTGGTGGTTTGATTTCTGGAATGATAAGGACGGAAATGGCATGGATGATCGCCTACAGTGGATAATATCTGGAGAGAGGGACTCTGTCTCGACCAGTGCCATCATGGGAGCTGATGGGAGGATGACGGTGGCGATATTCGTGTGCTATTCTTGGCATCCCGATGAATCGGACGTTACTCGATTGAAAGAAGTACTATCAAATCACGGATGGGATGAATATGAGACTTACTTCCGGACAGTTGACA
>CAXHBZ010000063.1:0-6320 GCA_964015215.1 uncultured Candidatus Poseidoniales archaeon
CACCCGTTATGTCGTCGGCAGCGTCAGATGTGTATAAGAGACAGGTCGTAGCATCATCTAGGGATATTGTCTCTTGAGTGCTGTATAGGGAAAGGAAAATGGCTAGCCCGATTGCTACCTCGGCAGCGGCAATCGCTATTGCAATAGATGTGAATACCCAACCATTGACATCGCCGTAGTGCATTGTGCCTGCCACGAAGTTGAGATTTGCTGCATTGAGCATGACTTCGATGCACATCAGGACAACTATTGCATTGTTCCTCGTAAAGACTCCAATCAGTCCCACTCCGAACAATATGACCCCCAGTCCTGCAATCCAGCTTGGGTCAATCATCGATCATCTCCTCCCATGTCCCAGACCAGATTTACTAACCTCTCGTCCCGCACTAAGTATGATGAGCCAATCATCGCCATAGATAGGAGAGCGCCAAGAACGAGTGTCGCCATTGCCCACTCATTGAAAAGAGCGTCAGCGAGATCGTGTGTCGAAGGTGGGTTTGAGTTTCCCCCCCATGCCTCAGCCCCCCACATTGGGTGGGTCATAGTCTCTCTCAGGAGAGCTAGAATGAATCCTACAGTCCCTACTCTGGCCATTATGGAGAGGAATCTCATTCAATATCCCCCTCTTGAATTTGCCTTCTGGTCAACATTACTCCGAACTGTACAACCAGCATCACAGATCCAAGATATACTAGAATCTGCACGGCAGCTAGCATCTCAGCGCTGGCAAGCACGAATATCCCGGCGACACCAAAGAAGGTGAGCATTAGGAAAAGTAGTGAATGGGCCACCCTCTTTCCGTATACACAGCCTATTGCCCCTCCCACTGTGGCTACAGCCAGGATTAGGAAGACTACTGCTTCGAAGTCTATGGCCATGTTTCTATCCCTCTGCCGCTGCTTTTGCGGCCTTTCGCGCTATCTTGGCTTTCTCTTTCTCAGCTCTCTTGGCCAATTCCATATCCACCCTTTCTTTGTGTGTTGAAGGGAGGACTCTGGTTCTGTCAGCATCCATCCAGAGGTCTTGTCTGGAGAATCCAGACATTCCATCGTATTCGTTTGTCATGAAGAACGACTCGAATGGGCATGATTCCATACATAATCCGCAGAACATGCACCTTCCAAGATCTATTCTTCCAGAAACTATGTCCTTCTCGGCAGGCTTCAAATTTGAGGAGTCCAATGTTTCAATTCCTGACCCATCCATCCACCTAACAGTGGCCTTGTCTCCGGTTAGATCGATTATCTCAGCGAAATCATACTCAGCAGGAGCTTCTCTGTGGGCGGTCATCAGATCGAAGTTTTCGGACCCAGAGTCCTCTCTTGGCCTAGCTGCAAATCCTCCAGCTTCAAGCTCGCTCCCATAACCATGCCATTCATCTCCCTCCTCGGTGGTATCAAGAACGTTCACTCTTACTTCAGAAGTCATATGCAGGCAATCATTTGGACAAGCCCTAACACATGCTTTGCATGCTGTGCAAGTCTCCCAAATTACTCCTATTCTTCCATTGTAGTTGCCTGGGACGAAAAGCCACGGTTCAAGATCCTCCAATCTCTCATACGGGTACATCACAGTGACTGGTCTTTCAAGGAAAGGCATGATCTGGCTGGTTTCTCTGTCAGCAGCAAACTTCTGACCGGTACTAGGGTGCTCTTCCCTCCTCGGTGGTATCAAGAACGTTCACTCTTACTTCAGAAGTCATATGCAGGCAATCATTTGGACAAGCCCTAACACATGCTTTGCATGCTGTGCAAGTCTCCCAAATTACTCCTATTCTTCCATTGTAGTTGCCTGGGACGAAAAGCCACGGTTCAAGATCCTCCAATCTCTCATACGGGTACATCACAGTGACTGGTCTTTCAAGGAAAGGCATGATCTGGCTGGTTTCTCTGTCAGCAGCAAACTTCTGACCGGTACTAGGGTGCTCTTCCCCTATCCTGTCTTTGGTGTTCTTGTCTATCATTACTGCCGAGCGACCGTGATAGTCGTTCCTGAGGAACCAGAGACGTCCAACAAATGGGAATGTCCTAAGTGCGGTTTTTAGTGTCATCCACATAGGTCGGAGAACGAGATTCCTGAAATTAGGCGTCGCCCTTGGATGCCCAGTATTATATTCATCTGGATAAGCCTCTTTCATGCTACCACCTACTCTCTGTGACTCCCTGGGGATGCCTTGATGACTGCCTGAGTGCTGTACGGTCTGCTCTTTAGTCTAGCCGCTTCTTCATCCTCATCGAATATGTACAGCAGGAAAATGCCAAAGGACACTGTCGTGATTACTACAGGAATCCACAAATTCCAGTTGCCTCCGTCGTACAGCTCCAGCCTGAGATAAGTTGCTATAATCAGGTTGACCAACGAAAGGGGTAGTAAGTACCTCCATCCGAACTCCAGAATCTGATCGGTCCTGACTCTGTGAAGGGATGCCCTGATCCAGACGAAGACTGCGAACAACGACCACGCCTTGAGTAATACCCATACCAAACCGGGAATTAGCATGAACAGTGTCGTGAATGCTCCACCCAAGACTGGCAGATCAGAGAGAGTGTGTTGGAAAGGTGCCTCCCATCCTCCCAAGAAGAAGAGTGCAAACAGGATACATGCAGCATAGGATCTCATGTATTCTGCTGAGAACATCAAACCCCATCTGATTCCTCCGTACTCTGTCCACCATCCCTCAACGAGCTCAGCCTCCGCTTCGGGCATGTCAAAGGGAATCCTCTCGACTTCGGCAATCATGGTAATTAGGAACAGTGCCGCACCCAATGGCATCATGAAGAAGTTCCAAACGTTTCCTTCGTCCTTACCCATCTGGAAATCAACTATCTCGATAATATTCAATGATCCACTTAGGACAGCGACTCCTAGGACTGTGATTAGCAACGGAATCTCGTAAGCAGTCAGTTGTGCAGCCGACCTCATTCCCCCGATCAGCGTGTATTTATTGTTCGAAGCCCATCCGGCGAAGAAAACTCCAAGGGGAGCAACTCCGAATATAGCCATCATGAATAGAAGAGATAGATCGGGGTTTGCTGCGTAGATGTGGGGACCAAACGGGACAAATGCGAAGACCATTACTGTGGTAGAGACGATAATCACCGGAGCCACCTCGAAGACGACTCTGTCAGCGTCTTTGGGGACTAGGTGTTCCTTGGTCGCGAATTTGAAGAAATCAGCGAATGCTTGGAAGAATCCAGGTAGAAGGAACCAATATCCATGATAGCTTCTGTTGTTGACTCTCGCCACGGTTTCCAACTCGTGATCATTGCCCCATATCGAGTTGAGAGTGTTCACGACCCACCCTACTGGCGTTCCGATTCCGAATGGTAGTTGATTCCACCAATCTCCTGCTGTAGCACCGCTTTCACCCACCCAGAGGCTCCTGAGTGTAGTGGTGGCACCCAATCTGTCCATTAGTCTCCCGATGAACTTCCTTTCGATGTACGGTATTGCCAGCATTGTGAGCATGAGGGTGGTGAATACGACTGTGCACATTATTGTGGCATGGAAGAAGGATTCCAGGGAAGGCTGGATGGAGGAAAAGAAGGATTGCGGGTTGATGGAACCAAGTGGTCCGAGACCGTACTCTGAGTTGGGAAGAATGTCATGGGTCTGATCCATTGACCATCCAACCATGGATTGGAGCCAGCCAGTCAAATCTAACCAATCACTACTTGCCATTTGTTCACCTATCCGTTTCTCCTATGCATGGGTCAAAAGAACCCATTATTGCAGGTATATCTGCCACTTTGTAACCAATCATGCATTTGGATGCATAAGGAATGGTAATGAACATAGGGGACCTTATCGAGACCCTGTACGGGTTCTTTCCCCTACCGTCTCCTCCGCCTGCGATGTAGAACATTGATTCGCCGCGGCTATCCTCGAAGTGATGGTAACCGCTTGTTCCTTCTGGTGCCCTGCTCGGGGCTTTCGCCAATAGCTTAGGATCTCCAGGTTCGTGATATGTGTCGGACCCTCCTGGCATTTTATCCAGAGCTTGCAATGTGAGTAGAGCGCTAATCCTCATTTCCTCGACTCTGACTCTGTATCTGTCATAGCAATCCGCCCCCTTGATCGATGATCTCTCAACTGGAGGCTCCCAATCTAGTTCACTGTAGACAGAGTAGGGATGTGCCCATCTTACATCGTAGTTGACGCCTGCTGCCCTCAAATTGGGGCCCGAAACACCCTCGTTCACCATCTCCTCGGCCTTGGCATATCCCACTCCTTGGGTTCTGACCAAGAAAACCGTACTTTCATCGTATAACGCCTCATACTCCTGGATTCTTTGCAAGAATAGCTCGAGTTTGGATCTCGCCCTCTGGGCGAAGCCATGAGGCAGATCTCTCTTGACTCCGCCTATTCTGGGGAAGTTGTAATGCATCCTAGATCCACCCAGCTCCTGGAGTAAATCCATCATCATCTCCCTCTCCCTCAGGCACCAGACCAATACTGAGAGGTTCCCCGTATCCGGCCCATAGGCCCCCAGCCACATCAAGTGGGATGCTATTCTCTGCAACTCTACAGCGATTAGCCTAATGTATTCAGCTCTCTCTGGCACCTCGACTCCCAACAAATCCTCTGCGGCGTAGATGTAGGAGTGAGACCATGTATTTGCGCTTGCATAGCAAAGTCTATCACAATAGGTGGTTATCTGTGTGAAATCTCTTGATTCACAAATTTTCTCAACGCCCCTGTGGATATACCCAAGATCGGGGACCGTATCCACGACGGTTTCCCCATCCACCTTGATTTTCAATGTCCACAATCCATGTGTCATTGGGTGCTGAGGCCCCATTGAAATCCACATTTCTGCCATAAAATCACCTACTTTACCTTACCAACATCATCTGGCTTTCGGGAGAACCCTTGTGCATCGTCGTACATTTCCTCAAATCCATGATATCGGAGATTGTGTTGTTTCTGCAGGGGATGGTATCCAGTTGGAGTCTCGTGGGGCTGTAGTACCCTTCTCATCCCCTCGTGCCCTTCGAAGTCAATACCTACTAAATCCCACGTTTCTTTTTCATTCCAGTCGGCACCTGCCCACAAGTCTTGGATACTTGGAACAGAGGGTGTCCTAGTCTCGGGAATTGCTATTGTTACCTCAATCTCGAGAGGGATTTGCTTGCCTTTTACAGAGGTCGGGTCGGTGATTACTGGTTGTTGAACACCGTCAATCTCAGGAGGATTCTTGACTCCTGTTCTGAGAAAATGGTAGACTACCTCCCATTTCTTCTCTGTGGGTCCATCAGGCCAGTGAATACCAGTAATCATCGAGCAATAGTCGACTTCGTGAGTTTTGTACAACTTCTCGGCCAGACCTCTCCAATTTGCTGGGTCACATTTTACGGAAATGGTCCACCTTGACCTAGTCCCACTGGACCTCTCCACTACCTCAGCCTCGGAGCCCTTTATCCTGCTGATTGCTGAGGCTGTTTTCTCAGCTGCGTCCTTCTGGGTAGAGGAAGGGACTACTCGGGACATTTTATCAGAGGTCTCCTGTGATTAGTGGCCTTTGGGTGATTGGGCGATCACTACTCGGACTGGCTCCGATCCTGATGATTTTCTGCCTTAGTTTGTCAAATCCATCAATCAGAGCCTCAGGCCTTGGAGGGCAACCTGGGATGTAGACATCTACTGGGATTACGGTATCAACACCCTCCAGTATGTTGTACGACTGAAAGTATGGGCCACCAGAAATTGCGCACTCTCCCATCGCAATACACCACTTCGGCTCTGGCATCTGCTCCCAAAGCCTGACTATCGGATCGGCGAACTTCTTGCTTATCGGACCATTTACCAGAAGAACGTCACACTGCCTAGGACTTGATCTGAAGAATACTCCAAATCTCTCTGCATCGAAGCGACTGGCTCCAGCGGCTGCCATCTCCAGAGCGCAGCATTTTATCCCGAGGTGCAACGGGAAGAGAGACTTTCTTTGACCCCAATTGAATATTCTCCCGGCCAGGACTCCAATTATATCTTTGATTCTACTTGCCTTTAAGGCTTCATCTGTGATGTCACCGACCGTATCTATCAACATCCTACTGTTGAAAACAGCGTAATTCTGATCCTCATCTGCCATTGGAGCCACCTCAGATGTAGATTCTTCCTCTCTTTCGGAACACGTGCCAAACGCCGGCCCCCATTAGGATAATGAAAACAGTGAGTGTCCCCAATGAACTGTAGATTGATATCGCTCCCTCTTGGATAACCAATACGCCACCGAATGCTAGGAACATGAAAGCGATATCAAACACGAGGAAAATCTGTCTCTTATACACATCTCCGAGCCCACGAGACGCTACAACATC
>CAXHBZ010000064.1:0-6153 GCA_964015215.1 uncultured Candidatus Poseidoniales archaeon
TGGCTCATCTCCGAACACTCTGAAGAATGGTCTTCCTCCTTGGCCCCCACTCGACGCCATGACCACCCTGATGTGTGGCTTCCTCCTCACGCTGTCATCTCTGGCAGAGGAGTGGCTTGGGGGTTTTCTTCGACTTTCGAGCTTGTCGAAGGGGTCGTCGTCTATCCAGTAGGACCTCGGGTCCCTCTTCTCTGCCACGTATGTTCGTGAGGATGGTGTCGTAATAATGCTCGTAGGAGCTCAGTCCTCGTCCAGCATCTCCCCTACCTCCTCCAGTAGGGCGTCCCACGTGGGTACCTCCTTTCTCTTGCCACCGTCTATCAGCGACAAGAGATCCTCCATCTCGTCAGGCCCTAACTTACTGCCCCACCAAGACGTTTTCCTCCTTCTCCTGTCGATCAGGGAGGTGGACTTCTGGTTCCTCTGTCTCCTGAACATCTCCTCAATTTCCTCCTGTGTTGAGGGCGAGACCTTTCCCTGGTGCTCGGCAATCAGGGTAACATACTCCAGCATCATTTCACCGTGTTCTGTGTCATCTATGTAGCTGGCGGGTGAGTTCAGCATCGTTACCAGCTCCCTAGTCAGCCTGTCTGCTTTCGATGTGGCCTGCCCCGACAGCCTGCCCCTTGCTCTGGTGTGGTTTGATATGCACGATCTGCATCTCTTTGAGCCTGCAATATCAGGCTCATCGCATCTAAGGCAACAGACGGACAGGCCCATCTGTTCCATAGCTCTGCGAGGCATGGACATGGGTCCCCGTTCACGTCTTCAAACATCAAACCTACTGATACATGGGTACTATCAGGGTGTTACTTCCGTCCCTCTCTATCAATGGCGCCTCGAAAGTCGACATGGAGGGGAGGACGTGAAGTACGCATGCAGTCCCACAAGCTGGGGCTAGGTAGTCCTCCCCAGTGTCAGTCAAGAAGAAGCGAAGACCGTTTCCTGCAGGGATTATAGCGTCTATAGCCTGAAACTCCATCATCATCGTGACTGCATCTCCCGGTGTAACTGTCTGAGGCTCGCTCCCGCCAGCGTGGTATCTGACGTCCATCGTTGCGTGACCAACCCTCATGCCTGTCTGGGCGTCTTGCATCTCCACGAATACTTGCCCCCCGTCGAATGTCGGGACGGCTGTTAGGTGTATGGTTGCAAGACCGGAGATATGCATATCAAAATCTGGATTGATATTTGGGCAATCGATGGTTATCGTCTGACCACCGCCAACTACTGGAGGCCCTCCTCCTAGGAAGACTCCGTCGTACGAGCAACTTCCCAACTGGACTGTCAGAGGTTGGGTGTCGAGCGGTGGCCATGTCTCCTCTATCCTCCACTGGCCATCGTTCCTCTGTATCTGAGCGTCCAAAGAGGGCTTCGGGCCCCTTTCTTGGAGGTAGTACTCGAACCACTCGAAAAGATCCTGCCCCCAGTCCCATCTGGTCATATTGCCCAGCGCCTCAAAGCCGTAGCCCGGATCGACTCCCTCGTGACTGTTCACCTGATCCGGGTAGTGATGGCCCCATTGACCTAGTATGCCCCTTACCTCGAAGCCCGCGTCCACGTAAGCCTGGTACCAATTGGTTCCAGGAGGCCCACCGAAGACCTGGTGCGGGTCTACATTCCAGTCCTGCATCCCCTGAACCCAGTAAACACTTCCGTTCCAGTTCTGGAAGGCCTTGTCAATGTGGCTCCTTTCATCGTAGTAGTTGTGCATGTAGGGGTCCATCTCACCACCAACGTACGTCACTGGTCCGGCGAGTATACCCTCTAAGATATCGGGGCAGATGTTATCGAGATCGTCCTCGTTGTAGTCCACCGTGCTCGAGAAGTAATTCATGTGCATTATCTGAGATCTGGCTTCGGCACTACCGTTCTTGTATAGCAGGGGATGCAGGGCCGTCGTCCCTGACATCGGAACTATAGTCTTCAGATGCTCGCTTCCCATCGCGGCAGCTTCCCACTGGGTGGCTCCTTCGTATGACTTGCCGTACAGGCCCACATTCCCATTGCTCCAGTTCTGGGTTCCCAGCCACTCTACTGCCGCATGTATCCCGAGGCCCTCTCCAGCTCCCCTATAATCGAAGCATCCACTGCTCTCCTCTGTGCCGAAGACCGCGACCTGAGCGAATGCGTATCCGTGCGGAACGAAGTTTTCGAAGATGAACTCTCCTCTCGCCGCACCCACGACGTTGGTTGGAGATGACTCGGATCCTTGGGTGCCGTAGGAGAAGTACGGTGATATAACCGCGATAACGGGGACCTTGTCGCCGTCGAGAGTATTACTGGGGAGCCAGTATGACAGATGAACTGTCGATTGTGACGGGCCG
Source organism: uncultured Candidatus Poseidoniales archaeon (assembly GCA_964015215.1). GTDB lineage: Archaea > Thermoplasmatota > Poseidoniia > Poseidoniales > Thalassarchaeaceae > MGIIb-O5. The sequence continues at coordinate 2,328 of CAXHBZ010000064.1, forward strand.
GTTTCCCAAACTTCGCTGGTGTCGACATCGATGAATGCCTCCTGTACTTCTAGTGCGCTGTGAGGCCCTGGGTCCAGCAGGAGGCTGTAAGAACCAGATGTATCCCACTCCAGCGTATGCCTGTCCCATATCAACGGGTACTCTGACGCATCTTTGCCGGACTGCGCCTCTGGCTCGTCAGAGAAGATACAGCCAGACAGCAGAGCTGAGAGGAACAATGCGACAATTCCGATCGGCCGGACCGAGCTCCCCATGGTTTGTCGTGTCGGCTTCTGCTTCAAAACCTGTGTATGCGCCGATGGCTTCCTGAGCTAAGGACAAAGGATATACCAACACGCCTTGGCTCTGGGATTACCATGTTCCAGTACCTGATAGCTGAGTTGGCGTTGGGTCTTGTCCTGAGTCTCATCCCCCAGAAGGTGAGAAGTCTGATCGGTGGCCTCATAATGGCTGTGGGGGCCGTTTTGCTTCTCTTAGGCATGGCTATTGTGGCCTTCATATCCGATGATTTGGCATTCCTTCTCGGGGGATGTGTCGGCTTGGTCGGTCTATCCATCACTGGGTTTGGTTGGTGGATTCGCAGTGTTAAGCCTCTCGAGCCAGTTGATGCGATGTCGGTTGCCAATACAGTGATTGATATTTGATATGGGCATTAGTGAAAGTGTGATTCATGGGACGGTCATGCCGATTTGGTACCACCCCCTCTACACGGAAGGGATTTCCGAGGGGGCTCGGTTCCCCCGTGAGAGGTATCGAATCCTTCGTGAGCGCCTAACGGCACTTGAGAAGGAGGGCACTGTCAGCATCGAATGCCCGGAGCCCATTAGTCCGGAGATTCTCAAAATTTCTCATGAAGAGGGTTACGTAGACCGGTTCCTGCAGGGCAGTCTCTCTCAGGCCGAGATCCGAAGGATCGGTCTACAGCCATGGACAGATAGATTTGTAGAGAGAACTCTGAGAATAATGGGCGGGTCGGTATCTGCGTTGGAGCATGTGCTGGCCCATGGCGGGCTGTCAGGTAACCTAGCGGGAGGGACGCATCATTCCCACCGGAGTTACGGCTCTGGTTACTGCGTCTTCAACGACCTGTCTGTATGCGCCTTACTGGCAAGGGATGTACACGGATGCTCACGGGTCCTGGTGCTGGACCTCGATGTGCATCAGGGGGATGGGACGGCGTCCATCCTCTCTGGTGAGGATGGGGTCACGACAATATCTGTCCACTGCGCGCAGAACTTCCCTTTCAGAAAGACAGAAAGTGATTACGATCTCGCTGTAGAGGCTGACTCTGGAGATGATGAGTACCTGTCCGTGATCGAGGATGCTATGACAATAGTCGAGCGTTACGATCCCGACCTAATCCTCTTCCAGGCAGGTGTAGATGGGCTTTCCGAGGATGCATTGGGAAGACTGAGCCTCAGCAGGGAGGGGATGAGGTACAGGAACAAGAGGGTCTTCGACTACGTCCTGGACAAGCAGGTGCCCTGCGTGGTCTTCATGGGCGGGGGCTATTCAGAACCCATAGACTACACCGTGGATGCTCTGATGGACCTGTTCCGCGGGGCTGCAAACGCTAATTCCCTACTCTCATGATGGGTACTTTCAGCGTCTGAGCTCCGTATCCAGTGCCTTGGGGAGCTTGCTATCGACCCTCAACCTCTCTCCATTGGGGTGGTCAAATGACAGGCAGGAGGCGTGGAGACACAGCCTGTTGACGCTCGCCTTTCCCCATCCATACCTGGTGTCCCCTGCCACCGGGCAACCGAGATTCGCCATGTGTAGCCTGATTTGGGCCCTCCTACCGGTATCTATCTTGATTCTGATGAGCGAGTGTGTCTTCCCCGTCTCTTGGAGAGACCAGTTCGTGATGGCCTCCCTTCCCGCTCTCCTCCCGGGTTCGACGAGCCTGACTCTCATGTCCTTGGTCTCTTGGATCCTGGCGTCCTCTATTCCCTCTTGTGCGGGGGGCTTGCCGTGGACCACGGCATGGTATATCCTCTCGACTGTCCTGTTCTTGAACTGGGACTGCAACATATCCCTGGTCTCGGGACTCCTTGCAAAGATGAGGCATCCGGACGTCTCCCTGTCCAGCCTGTGGACGAGCAGGGCTCTCGTCCTCCCATTCTCCCAAGCCCATTTGGAGGTCCTGTCGAACATTGTGTCAGCCTCCCCCCTATCTGTAGCCACGGAAAGTAGCCCGTGCGGCTTGTTGACCACTATCACCTCTGAGTCGTGATAGAGTACCGTTGGGTCGGGTATGCTGGCAGGTGCCTTGGGGGGGTCATCACCCTCTAGGCGGGACAGGACGACGATCGTGTCCCCCGGGCCTATCTTCTGGCGCGGGTGCTCACCCCTCTCACCGTTGACCCTCGTCCTACCCTGTGATATCATCCTCCTCAGAGAGTTCTTCTTCGCTGATGGATGAATGGAGGAGAGGGCCTCGATTAGAGTGCACTCCTCCTTAATGATAATCGATGGGTCGGACATCAGCTCTCCCACCATCTTTCGCTCGCTGGGGTTATGTCAAAGTCCTCCCTGCTATGCAATGTGTAGCTCCCATCGGAGAATACACGTATGCTCACCGTCCCCTTGCGCCTCGCAGGGAAGGAGGCGTCTGTGGCGTCGATGTCCCTCAGCCAGTTCCATCGGTCCCCCTCCTCTCCGTGGTCCTCGTCTTCGGCACCGAACGGGTAAATCCCAACCCAGGCAGAACTGCTAGTGGGAGGGTCATTGATTCTGAATCGAACCGCTTTCCCCTCTATCGCCTCTATCACCTCGATAGAAGAGGCCTTGGGGTCCTTGGGAGAAGTAGTGGGCCTGGCCTTGAACGCCTTTCTGATGATACCCAGACCAACGAGGGATAGCGAGCCGATGGCAGACATGATTGAGCCGGCTATTGTCAAGCCTATGGATTCCACAACTTTCTCTCCATCCTGTATCCACATTGGAATAGGGGACGGAATATCGCTTCTAGAGGCTGAAATATCGGTGTAACCTGCCATGCAGCCGTAACAGGCCCGACCCAGCTTCACCAGATTTTCCCCTTTCTGCTCAGGCCATACGTTTGCATCGCACCCGCTTCCGTCATGGGCGATTTCAACTTCGAATACCTGTCTCGTTTGGTCTGCATCATTCTGCTTCGCCCGTGACGTCCACGGATCGCTCATCCAGAGGCCCGAATGAGTGGCATTCACAGTCGTAAGCTCACAGTAATCGTGTATCCCGTTATTGTCGAAGTCCCCAGGCACTGCATCGATGAAAATGATGAACCCCTGATCGCCCATGCCGTCTGTATCGGCAATCCACAGACGAGCAGATGAAGTTTCCTCATGGTGGAGAGTTTCAGCTGTAATAGCCCCAATGATGAGCAGGGGTACGCCAGGGATTAGGAGTAATACGGCGAACACAATCCCCACCCAGGTCCACCTTGGAGCAGGCTTGCCGGTTTCTGCATGGGATTTGGCCCACGAAGAGATGAGGGCAAGCGAAGCGCCCACTAACAGAAATCCACCTATGCCGGACATTATCGCGCCCGGAATTATCATTCCAAGATTTTCCTCGCCCGCTGGGCCTTGCCCCCCGATAAAAAGTGGTAAACCGATGCCGAATAGGAACATGCCAATCACGAATGCGGTGATCGCTAGACGCTTGTTCGGCCGTGCACGCGCCCGTTCTGTTGCGACATGTTTCGACTCGACTGCGAAGTCTTTTCTGTCGTGTAGCCTGTATCCGCCATCTGAGAATACGCGCATGCTCCAATTGCCTTCGTATTTCTCGGGCAATGATGCGTTGTTCACGTCTAAGTCCCTGAGCCATTCCCATTGCT